>JAHDFN010000306.1 GCA_020628145.1 Saprospiraceae bacterium
GATAATAAGGAACAGAGGAAAAGAACAGCGATAGCAATATATTTACTATTCTTCTTATTGTTCACATATGATAGATAATTCAGTAATCCAAGCAATAAGAAAAAAACATACAACACATCTTTTCTTTCCGAAACCCAGGCAACGGACTCCACATGCATAGGATGAATCCCAAAAAACAGACTCACGACAAAAGCAATCATAAGTTTTTTATCGGTAAGACGGTATATGAAATAAAATACAAGAATCGTGTTTAGAACATGAAATAATAAATTCGTCCATAAATAAGAAGAAGGGTCTAATCCGGATACCTTATAATTAAATGCTAGACTTAAAATCGTCAAGGGGTGATAGTTGGAAGAGATTGGAGTACTGAAAATGGCCTTTAGGCCCTCAAAGGAAAGATCTTGGATCAATAAGTTATCAATAACATAAACAGGATCATCCCAGTTGGTAAAACCATTACTCAGTATTGGTACAAAAACCAAAAAACTAAGCAATGCCGATAAGCCGACAAGGTACTTAGTTGGATTATCCCCATACCATTTTACTGATTGTTTTTTTTCTATTTTTTTTACGGTTTCTTCTTGGGGATTGGATTTGTTTCTGGAAATTTTCTTTTTATCTCTTTTTTTCTTTTTGGCCATAATACAAAAATTTAACAATCATTTTAGTCTTTGTCTTTTTGTATGATGTGGGTTATTGGCTTTATGATTATGCAGAATGTGTGATAAGGTAGTAATTTTCCAACAAACCCCCAAAATAAATAGAAGCCGTTCCAAAATATTTTGGAACGGCTTCTGAAATCATGATGAAGTAAGTATTGATAAAAATACCTATTCAAAATCTCCCAGCATATCCGCCAATAAATCCCGGAATTCGAATTTCCGATCTATTATATCACGATTGAGTATGTTGTGTTCGGACAATCCGAACAACGCCAATTCCATAAAATTATGCAGGTCTGATTTTTGAATTCCCTTGACTTCCTTTTCTACTATTTTTTTCAGCCCTTCGATTTTTTCCAAAGAAGATTTCCAGGATTTATCCTTATCATCATTCATGAATTCGGTATGATTTCCTTTCGAAAACCAATTCCTGATTTCTCCATAGGGATCATACTCCCCTTCTCTGATTAATTTTCCGGGGTCAGGAAAATGTTCATCGAATTCCTGTTTTACCGCATCGCCCAACAAACGGATAGCTACCATATAAGGCCCTTCCTGTTCGCCTTCATAAACCAATTCCACCTTGCCGGTAATGGCCGGAATGACACCCCAGAAATCGGTGAGCCGTGCCTGTGTTTTCTTTTCATCATTGATCAGCATCCGCCGTTCGGCCGTACTCACCAGATTTTCATATCCTGCAATGGTCAAACGGGCGGAAACGCCACTGTTGCCATCGATATATTCACTTTCACGGGCGGAAAAAGCAATACGTTCCAAAACGTTTTCCAATATTTCCGACACTTGAACGGATTGTTGCCCTTCTGCCAATCTCGCTTCCTGCCGGGTTATGGTTTTACCAATATCCAAGGTCCGTGGATAGTGCGTCAGTATCTGACTTTCAATCCGATCCTTTAATGGAGTAATGATACTCCCCCGATTCGTGTAATCTTCGGGGTTGGCGGTAAAAACGAAGGAAATATCCAAAGGCAAACGCATTTTGAAACCTCGGATCTGCATATCCCCTTCCTGTAGGATATTGAAAAGCGACACCTGTATTCTCGCCTGTAAATCCGGCAACTCATTGATAACGAAAAGACAACGATGGGAACGGGGAATCAAACCGAAATGAATCGTCCGTTCATCGGAATAAGGTAATTTTAAAGTTGCTGCTTTTATCGGATCAACATCTCCGACCAAATCAGCAATACTTACATCGGGCGTAGCTAATTTCTCAACATAACGCTCCGAGCGGTGCATCCAGACCACCGGTGTCTTATCTCCTAATTCGGCAATGATATCCTTGGCTTTTCCGGAAATGGGATTCAGTGGATCATCGTTCAATTCGCTGCCTTTTACCACAGGAACGTATTCATCCAATAAATAGATCATCAGCCGGGCCAAACGGGTTTTGGCCTGTCCCCTCAATCCTAAAAGCAAGATGCTGTGCCTAGACAAAACCGCCCTCTCCAAATCGGGGATGACCGTATCGTCAAAGCCTAATATCCCTTCGAATACTTTTTGCTTGTTTTTTAATTTTTCGATGAGGTTGTCCCTCATTTCATCCTTAATGCTTTTAGGTGTATATCCCGATGCCTTTAAATCACCGAGGGTTTTTATTTTTTGCATATTTTTTATTTCATATTGTATATCTTAGGAACAAACCAAGTGCTAGAGTGTTCAAGTAGTCTCCAAATTCCGATAAACACTTATTAATTTTTCCACTTCCTTTTCCCATATATAGAATTCGGCGGCTGCTTTGCAATTATTTTGCAATTCTAAATAATATGATTCATCCCTTAACAATTTATGAATTGCCCGAACCAGGTGTTCTTTTTGTAAATCGGGAATGAGCATACCGATTTCATGGGTTTCCATTATTTTCCTGTATTCCGGAAAATCCATATGGATGCCCGGCACTCCGGCTTGGATATAATCGAAACACTTATTGGCCAAGGAATAATAATAACTCAATCCTTTATTTTCCAATAAATTCAATCCGATATCTGCTTTCAAAGTGAGTCGGCTTAATTCTTCGGGTTGAACGTATCCTAGAAATTTGATTTTATTTTCTAATTTATCTGCTTTTACTTTTTGTCTCAACTTTTCGGACAAATCCCCTTCACCTGCGATTTGTAATTCAGCTCCTTCGATTTCCTGCATCGCTTCGATCATTTCTTCCAATCCCCTACCCTCGTTCAAAGCCCCCTGATATAAAATGGTTTTTATTTTTTCTCCGGTTTTTATTTTTTTATCCTTTTTCCGAAAAGGCACATTTCTTATTACTTCGAATTTTATTTTGTATTCCTTTTCGAATAATTCAGCCAAGGAGGAACAAACCGTATAGGCCGCATCGACTTTCGGGACGGCAATTCCCTCAATGACTTTCCATATTTTCTGTACAGTAGGTCTTCCTACGACTTCCGGAACTTCGGTAAAATATTCATGGGCATCATATACCCATTTTTTCCTTTTGGATTTGGAAATAAGATACCCGGGCAAAATAGTATCCAAATCTATGGAATTGAGTATATCGAATGAGAGGAATAACAAATAAAAAAATAACCGGAAATTATATTCCAAATAAAAAAACTTACCTTTTTCAAAAAAACACGGAATTCTTTTTTGTTGGAATTTTCTTTTTTTTAATGGAATGGAATTCTTTTTTTTTCGACCGACCAAACAAACATCATAACCGGCTTCAACTAAGGAAGTACAAATACGAATCATCCTTTGATCATAATTCAGATCATTGGTTACGGTACAGACGATTCTTTTTCTTCTCATTGGAGAAAATACATATTGGCATTTTCCAAAGCGAAAATACCGTAATCGTGCGAAAAATTGGAATGCAGGGTTACCGGTTCGGCAAAGGGATTGTCTATTGCATCGGTATAGGCTTTTTGGCTCCTTAAAAAGTAAAAATAGTCTTCCGTTATTTTAGCTACTCTGATATAAATATGATGCTGATCCGGATCTATCCAATAATCGTCCACTTTCAAATCCAATCCTATGCCTGCACCATTGAATGAATTGTCGGTAAGTATCAAACCGACTGAAGAAGAAGTCTCTTCAAGAATCGGATTATCCGACCAGGTCCATAAGCTATAAAAATCCATATCCCCTGTCTTATTTTGGATAAAACCCTGTACATGGTAATAATCTTTTGTGTTTCCATCATCCTCGATTTCCACCCGGATTTTATTATACTCGGCATCCCGCAAAGGATCGTA
>JAHDFN010000307.1:0-295 GCA_020628145.1 Saprospiraceae bacterium
AAAACTCTATTTCGAATATAAAAGATTGGAAATTCGATATCGGTTATGAATATTCTTTAGGACGCTTTAGTCTGGTAACTAAACACATATTTAATGATTTGGAAGGTGATGATAAAAGCGGTACCGGTTTATTGAATAAACCTATTCATTTTAATGGTTTGTCTTTAGGGTATTCTCCTGTAAAGAATTGGTGGGTTCGTTCAGGAGTTAGGTTTGCAAATATTAGCCTGTTTAGAGAAAATGAGTTTGAATTGGAGTATGATGATGATAACGAAAGGGTTTTGCCTGATGGTAC
>JAHDFN010000307.1:305-3894 GCA_020628145.1 Saprospiraceae bacterium
AATTGTCAACGATTTTGGAATGACGGTTTTGTCTCCATATTCCACGCATATCAGAGGCTTTAGTGTAGGGGTGCCTGAGGTGTTGGGAAACGGAGATTTATTAGAGTTGTCATTTGCTGAATATATGGAATATGATTTTTTTCAGATCCCATTATCGGTTGAGTATGATTATGGTTTCAAGAATTGCAGCGTATTTTTTCAAGGAGGAGGGCAATGGAGTGTTTTGCGTATCACCGAGCGTGATTTTGAAGTAGAGATAGAATCCGAGGGGGAAGAAATTTATTGGGATGGAGAAGAACTGGATGATGATGAAAAGAAAAGGGTGTTCGTGAAGAATATTGCCGGAGTGAATGTTGGTTTGGGGGTAGGTGTTGATTTATTGCCTCAGCTACAATTACGTGGAACATTGGCTTGTAATTATGATTTTATAGATACTAAAAATAACGGATTTTCAAATTCAATGAAGACGGGGGCCACATTGAGATTGGGTTTGAATTATCGTTTTTAATAATTTACTAAATAAATGATTTTAAGATGGATAAAACGAATTTTATGTTTTGGAGTGTAGTCTTTATTTTATTTTTTACTTCTTGTGAAAAAAATGAGTCGGGACACCCTCTTATTAATGTTGGAGATCTTGAGGGTTTATGTGTGCACAAGATTGAAGTTTCAAGAGAAGAATTGCCTGTTACGGCCTTAGACCATTTGGAGACCCATTATTCCAATAGTGAGATTGAAAAAATCTTTCATGTTCCCGATTTTGGATATGAAGTGTGGTTGATAAAAATGAATGGGGTAGATGCAGGACAGGTTGGCAAAGTCTATTTTGATTTGGAAGGAGAGATTTTGATTTTTGAGTATTTTGATGGAGAAGGAGAAATATATGAAGGTATTTGTGGGATCGGAGGAGAGCAATATGAAGAAGATTGTTTCGATTTGGTTTTGCCGGTTACATTCATTATGCCTGACGGTCAGAACATCACCGTTACTACCGAAGAAGATTTTATGTTGCTACGGGATTGGTACGAAAATAATCCGGATGCCGAAGAAGAACCGGATTTGCAATACCCTGTCGATATCGAATTCGAAGACGGTACGACAATGACTGTGAATTCATATGATGAAATGGAAGAAGCAGAAGAATTGTGTGAAGGTTAGAATATATTTGGAAATCCTTAAAAAAATCCCTGTCGGTTACCGGCGGGGATTTTTTATTACAATGATTTAAATGGTGTTTTCAAAATTAAATCAGATGCCTAAGAATTTCATCCGTTTCATTTTGCTGGATTTTTAAATCCAGAATGTCTTCGAATGCAAGATATGCAGCTACGTGTGTTATCGGAATGGCAATGAAGAAACCGACACAGGCTAATAACATCCCAAGAGCTAATAAAATATTTTGAAAAATATAAAACAATAGGACTTGGAAAAAATGTTTGTGAACCAATTTTCTGCTATATTCTATTGCTGTGGAAGCATCCATCCTACCGAAAAAAATAAATAACGGTGCGAATATAAATGTAATCGAAAGGTATATGCATAGAAATAGACTGAAAACAATAAGTATTGAAACAATATTTTCGTTGGTGTTCTCGAATGGGTATTGTGTTAGCCAATCTGTAGTTAGGAATCCATAGGCCAATAAAGGGAGGGAAAATATAAGGCAGAAAAAGAAATAGATTCCATAAACTTTAAGTAATGGCCCTATGAATTGTATCCCGTCGAAAAAACTACCGAAATTGGATTCATGATGGTATTTCTTTTTGTAAGTGAAAAGGTAAATTCCTGAGTAAAGGATATAGCCGGCAGGATAATATACTAAATAACCTATCAGGGGTATAATCAACAATGAAATGATTATAGCGGTACCCATGAATGAAAAAAGAAAATACGCTGAAAAATCTTCTCGGATTAATTCCCAGGCTTTTCGGAAATATCCGAAAATATCAAAAACTTTTTTTCTTTCTTTTTGTGATATTTCCTTTAAGGATTCCTGCGGAATGATATTTCTGTAGGTCATGTCTTATTTTAGATTAAATGCTGGATGATTTCATCAGTCTCACTTAAACCTTTGTCCAAGTCGAAAATCTCTTCGAAAATCAAATGATAGGAAATATGCGATAGGGGAGTCGTGATTAATCGTCCGACAAGACATAAAAGAGATCCGATTAACTGTATGAAGGAAAATACAATGGTGATTTTCAATAAGCCCATGAAATTCCTTTGGCCGATAGTCGCACTTTTTTTTATCGCTTCCGAAGCGGATAAGTCGGAAAATACGATGAAAAAAGGAGCAAAGAAAAAATAAATATTAAAGATGATATTGCAGATTACGAAAATCGTGCTGCCGATAATAGTGAAAAGTAGGAAATTCATATCTTCAAAAAGGTCACCGAATGGATCAATGCCTTGTGGATTATTGGTGTTGGTTATTTCAAACAAATAATATATGGAATATATGATTAATCCAATAAAAGGAAGAAGTGCAATAATTTGGAAAAGAACATTGATCAAGCCGTAAATAATAAGATTCCCCATATGTCCGAAACCTTTGAATAACGTATTGAAGTCGGCAGACAATCCCCTTTTTTTCCGATAGGTATGTATATACCATCCGGCATGGAAGGGAGGGACAAGGATATAGGCAATAAATGACAATATCTGACTGGCTATTCCATAAATAATCCCGAAAAGAAAATCGAATCCGATATGGGTTGGTAAATCCAGTGTCAGCATTTCCCATGCACGGCTTATGATTTTACGAACCGAGACATTGAAAGTACCACCCTGGGAAATAAATTCCTCCAGATGCTGGTAGGGGAGTTGTTGTCTGTGTTCTTCCATGAATTTTCCTGATTGTACCGTTTTACGTTGAAAAGTAAAAAAACATTGAAAATACTAAGTTTATGGTTAGTAAATCGTAAACAAAAGCAAATTCAATGGCAGCCAAAGTTAAGGAAAACATGACGATTATCCTTCCGATAAAAGAATCGGATTATGATATTTTGAAAAAGATAATGCAGTAGCCCGTACCGTCATAGAGGAATGCTACGATTCCCATCCGGAAATGTTCCCTTTGGGAATGTCATCGGGCCGGTGTCTTAACGGGAAAGACCGGCGGTCAAAAAAAGTGGTTACCGCCTTCGGAGGATAATGGTCTTTGAAGGGGTTTATCGTATTCGTCCTAATTTTTCTCCCTCGTGTCCTTCCGTATGGAAAGAAAATAGCAGCTTGAAAAGTCCTGCGGCTAGATTCAATAAATTTACATATCATGAAAACTGGTTGTGCAACCTATATATATCCGCTTCGCCAGGTGGTTTTAGGCATCAACGCAATCCGTTATAATCAGCATTTTTTTAGTTAGATGGCCTTTGATTTAATGCTTCTATTCTCTTTGGCTAAACCTGCTTTTACTAAATCAACATGATCCGAGTTGTCAATATCGAGTTTGCGTTTACGACCACGTCCCGGGTGTATTTCCAATCCGGTTATTCCCTCTGACTTATACCGATTTATCCATTTGTATATTAGATCTTATCCCGAAATGTTTTTTATGTAAGACAAATGAGTAATTTTGGAAATAGGCAAG
>JAHDFN010000046.1:0-20390 GCA_020628145.1 Saprospiraceae bacterium
CCTCAATTTCCTTCCATTCATTCCGTAAATCTCATAGGTTCCGTTTCCTATACTCGGATTTATCTCATTTTCATTGAATACCACACTGACATTTCCTTCACGCCTTGCAGGGTTCGGCATCAGGACAGCCAACATCCGGGGATCACAAGTATATAATCCTTTACGAGTAATGGCATTAGAACAATTCTCTCCTTCCTGATCCACTACAACCAATTGATAGCCGGAAAAACTTTGTGCATTGTTCAGAATAATGGAATTCCCTTCATATTCCTGCGAACCTATTTTCCAAACAATATCGAATATTTCAGGATCAAGCAGCTCTCCGAAGCCATCGACGACCTTGATGATGATTTTATTCCTGACACATTCATATTCGACATTCCCGGCAGTCAATTCACCGATAATATCGCAAGTCGTTTTCGGACAGCAGGGGATATCAGCCATTTCCCAAATCTTACAATCCACCCCTTCGATGGTCGCATCATAGAAAAAATGCAAATCGATTTCCTCCGAACATTTACTATTAAAATGCACACATAGTTCGAACTTATTCGTTCCCAACCGGACGACATTATCTCCACCATTGATATTCGTTGCTGAAACCAATATGAATCCGGCAGTGGAATTCTGGTTATCTATCCAGAAATCGATGGGCAACTCTTCAGGGCCGTAATAATCAAAAGACATATTGAAACAGAATATTTCCCCCATGGGAATACATTCCGGATAATCCGTTATTACATTGGATATTGCACAAGGACAATCCGGTGCCGTCATACACACTTCCGTATCACAAAGTATAGGTGCCACGTAATCCAAATCGATACAGATTTCTTCCAAGTCTTCATTATATGGCTTAAAAATCCCTATGATTTGTAATAATTCATCCAAGCCGTTGAAACCCTGTGTGGTTTGAATGACAGTAAAATCCCCCATAGAGGTGTTAAATGCCAAAGGCATCGCCAGACCATCAGGATTCCATATTCTAATATCGACTTCATAAAGTAGATTCCCTTCACTATCCGTTGTACAACCGATGGTTTGGATATGGGCATCCAAAGTTACTTCGCAAGGCATATCGGGACAAGGATTTACCTCAAGGAATAATTCTTCGGGGCAGGATTCATTCAGATTTTCCATTTGCAGATGAAGCACGCCTCCCAATCCTCCATTCGTCCAAGTCACCTCTACACAATTACCGGTTTGCACCAATGTTCCTCCTTCATTCTCCAAAGACCAATAATAAATATCGAACCCTTCGGGGCCACAGTATGTCATCTTATCCTCGCAAGCTTCATCACTCCCTGAAATCATGGGATCAAATGGAGTACAACAGTTTTCCGGTTCAATAATGATGGAATCCGCATCATTAAGAACAAAACAAAAATCCGTCGAATAGAAATCAATTTCCAAGGGAATGACATCTCCTTCTCCGAAGCCGAAACCGACATCCAAAGTCACTTGTACTTCTACACATTCTCCGGGAGGCAAGTCGGTCATATCATCTCCATTATGGGTAAATGCCGCTCCTGTTATTTCCGCATCCATAAAAGGATCATATAAAGGAATAACATCGAAACCGATGGGTATAGTGATATTATCCGTAAGGTTACATATCTTATAGGTTACTTGGGCTTTGCCTCCTATACAGGCATAATCCACTTCATGGGTAATTTCCATGTCGGATTGGCATTCGGCATATACTTCGATATTGTCTACAAAAAGGACATTGCCCCCTCCCTGATCACCTGTTATCATTAAATATTTCATGTCGTACCCCGTATTATTAGTTGACTGGAAACAATAATTAATAAAAGGAGGTGCCCCTGAATAATCATAAGTACCGATTCCTTGAAAAACCTGTCCGACACACATTGTATTTACACCCCCATTACATGAGGATATAGGAGATGTACTACAATTCAATCCAAGACCTATATTATCACAAGGGTAGCCATCTAATAATAGGATATTAATTTCAGACGGATTGTTACCTCCCACAAAAGAAGTTCCAAAAACATCCAAGCAAATTTCAAATTCACATTCACTTTCAATAGTTGTATTTAATGGAATAAGAATGGCTTCCGTAGGTAAAATACGGACAAAATTATTTCCTTCCATCGAATAGATATCAGGAGTATTCTGCCCATTAAACATCCAATAATCAATATTTAATTGTTCATAATAGCTTCCGAATTGATTTCCTCCCGGAACGTTTTCCAAAAAATCTTCAAAATCTCCGATACAGGCTAGATTGCAATCATTGGGAGGACAAGCGAAGGGAACTCCTGTTTCGGTCACCCGAATGAAAATACGTGCAGACGAACATGTGTTCAATTCACACTCCAAATCTTCAATTTCATAGCACAATTGATAAACACCGGTTTCTCCTGCTTCAAAAGTCAATGTTTGTGCATTCTCATCATAATCCACTGTCAGACCTGGGGATTCGCAATCAGAAATATAATTGAAAACCGTGTTTGCAGTTGTTGCATCATTAGCCAATAAGTCGGACACCGAAACAGTCAAAATATTATTCACATCTAAATCCATTTCATAAAGACCGTCGTCATTGGCATCCAGAATACAATTCGAATTTTCTCCCTGATACCCCAAAGCCGCCAATATGCTTACTTCATTAGCATGAAGTTCCCGTTTCAATTGTCCTTCCGGTAAAAATGGAGCCATGATATAATAATCCATTGGATTATCACAGATTTCTGCCAGATGACTCAAGGCATTGGGTACTGCCGGCAGTAGAAAAAACCGGGAATTAACCTGTGCCAAATCACCAAAAAATATATTGTCGGTACAAGGGGCATTATTTTCCATGTCCAAAACATCCTCCGGCATCATCGTAATTTCATCGTGGTTAAAACGATGTTGGCTGCAACACTCCACATCTTCGGTTTCAGCAACTATCAAAGGAATCCTTTGTCCATTTCTGACCTTTAATAAATTTTTATCCCAAACGGTAAAAATATCTCCCATTACACTATCCCCATTATTTCCTATCAGGGAATAAAAACCCATAATGTGTAAACCTTCATGAAGAGCAACCGTGAATAAATCATACTCATTATTGGTAATACTATTCGAAGAAGCCAACGTGTGCCAAGAAAAAGGAGCGGGTAATTCATTAATGGTCAATTGACCTGCAATCACTTCCCCAGACAAGCCTACTCCGTCAATTTCTCCGAATAAAAGGCTTGGGATAATGCTGTTGGCAATTCCACAACGTGAGTTCAAAACAGGGAGTCCTGTTCCTAGAACCGGATTCACCGCATCGGTATCCGGCTCCAGGGGAACCTTCGTCACTTCTATTGTGGGCAAGACCACCGGTGTTTGGAATTGTCCATTTGAAGTAGGCCCCAAAAATCCTGAAATATATTCGAAAACGGCACATATCGTCTGTTCTTCATCGAGAGTCCATTGTCCATTGAATTGTAACATAAAACTGCCGCAGCAGGTATTATTCCCCGTATTGGAAAATAATACTTCCTCACCTAATGCGTTGTGGATTTTTCCTCCTTTATAAAAATAAGGATGGGATGTAGAATTCGGATGATGCATACTACATCCGAATGATTGATTTAATGTTAGGCATAGCCCTAACATTCCGACTAACAGTCTGAACATTTTCATAGTTTGTGTAGATTTTAATTTTCCCAATTAGAGGAGGCTTCCTAAAGACGATAAGGGGTGGCTTGCAATCTATCCATTGTCATAGACAACGGTCATTACATCAATGATCTTCCTAAATAGGATAGATATTAAATCAAGGGGAAAATCAATTAAAATAAAGGAGGGAAAATGAAATCGTCTTTAAACAAGACCAGCCTTTTAATTATTCTCAATGACTAAAGTAATATCTTTTTTTTTAAAACAATATATTATGGTATAAATTATGCGGCCATCCAAATCACTAAACATCTGTCCTTTATTTTAAATAGAAAAAAGGGGCCCGTAATTACGGCTCCCTTTTTTCTATTTAAAATCATTTTAGAATAACATATCAAAAATCTTCCGAGTCATCATCATTTTCAACTCCGGCATCTCCGGGTCGAGGTGGCGGGGTAACGATATCGGAACCACTATTGTCATTTCCTCCGTTCGGAGCCGGCGTTTCCGGTTCTTCGGGTTGAGTCGGTTGATCAGGTTCATCCGGTGTATCGAAGCCCAAATCCGGTTCTTCTTCATCGAAATCAAATTCATCTCCGAATTCCCCATCACCGCTGGCTGTATTGGTTCCGGGCGGGGTATCAGTCAAACCTTCTTCTCCATCTGCAGGATTACCATAAATACCTCTACAATCAATACGGATACCCAGCTCTCCGGGCGGTTTGAAAAATTCCACTTCGGTATCCAATGCAATGGAAGTATCTTTTTCCACCCCTTTCATATATTCAACAAAAATTGGTCTGGCTAGAATACCTCCCTGTCCCAAATCAGGACTACGGAAACGAATCCAGCGATCATCTCCACCGACCCATACACCAGTCACCAGTTTCGGAGTTAAGCCCATGAACCACGCATCGGCGTGAAGATTGGTCGTTCCTGTTTTACCGGCTACCATCGATTTCATCTGCCATTGAATGGGCTTGGCCACCCTTTTCAACATATCAATCATTACGTAATTCGCATCGGGCGAAAGAGCAGGATCCATCGGAGGAGATAATTCCTGATAAATAACGGTTCCGTTCCTGTCTTCAATCCTTTCTATAAAATACGGCGGCTTATGTATTCCCTGATTGGCAAAGGTGGCATAGGCACCGGTCATTTCGAATACTGACAAGTCTGTCGCTCCCAAACAAATGGAAGGCTGCATAGGAACACGAGGTTCTCCGTAAACATTCTTTTTATTGACTTCGATACCCATCCGCTCGGCCAAATGCCTCACTGGTTTATAGCAGCCGATTTGCTTCATCAAATAAGCGGAAACGGTATTTTTCGACTTTTCCAATCCTTTGTATAAGGAAAATTCTTCTCCTGTATATTCTCCGAAATTCTTGGGTGTCCAGTCCTGTAAAAGGTCAAAACAACCTTCCCCCTTATGGATGGTATATGGAATATCTGCAACCTTATAGCAAGGAGAGATTCCCATCTGCTCAATAGCCGTTGCATAAACGAAGGGTTTGAATGTCGATCCTACCTGTCTTTCAACGTTCAGGTTCACGTGGTCGAATTTGAAATACTTATGATTGACTCCTCCAACCCAAGCCTTGATGGCTCCTGTCAATGGATCCATGGACATGGCTCCCGCCTGAAGATGCATCCGAATATAACGTAGGGAATCCCAGGGAGACATAATGGTATCTTTCTCCAATTTCTCATTTTCATAAGAGAAGATTTTCATTTTTGTCTTTTTCTTGAATTCCTTATCCGCAAATTCCTGAAGGGCATTATATTCCCCCCTGACGGTACGCCATGCATCATCTCTCATTATTTTACGATACTTGCCGGCCTTTTCTTTGGAAACGAGATTCCTCTTTTTCAATTTGGCTATAAACCCTTTATCCGTTTCTTCCTTCAACATCCTTTCTATATCGTAATCCCTCAAAAGAAGATCGTGTTCCTTTTGGATGACCGCCAAAACATCTGTCATGTATTTTTCACGATACAAAGCATAACGATCCGTCTCCCTTAATATCCGCATAAAGGATTCTTCTCTCAATTCCAATTCTTGCGGAGTTACCTTATCGCCCCAAGTCCAGGGATCTTTACCTTTCCATTCCTTCCAGAATTTTTTCTGGTTTTTCTCCATGATTTTCATCACTGCGATTTCCGCATGCTTTTGCATATTCGGATCCACTGTGGTGAAAATTTTCAACCCGTCCGTATGTACATTATATTCACGTCCTGTTCTTTCAGATTCTTCTCTAAGGATTCTTTTGACTTCTTTCCTCAACTCTTCCCGGAAATAAGGCGCCATGCCTTCGGAGTGGCTTTTTCTTGAAAAGTTGAGTCCGAACTCGGTTTGTCGGAGCTGATCATATTTTGCCCGGTCGAAATGCTCTTGTTCCATCATGAGTTTCAAAACGACCTCCCTTCTCAACTTAGCTTTATCCGGAAATCTTTTCGGGTTATAAAGTGATGGGTTTTTGAGCATCCCGACCAATAGGGCGGATTCTTGGATTTCCAATTCATTGGGTTCTTTTCCGAAATAGGTTTCGGCGGCGGATTTGATACCTACGGCTCCATAAAGGAAATCGAATTCGTTCAGATACATTGTAATGATTTCCTCTTTGGTATATCTTTTTTCCAATTGGTAAGCCGTAATCCATTCTTTGAACTTGGTAATTCCCAATTGGAATATCCGACTTATTTTGCTCCCTGAAAAAGAACGGTTGGAATATTGTTGCTTGGCTAATTGTTGTGTAATCGTAGAACCACCTCCCTGATCCGTAGTACCCAAGGCCAAGCCTTTCACTACACGTCCCAAAGCTTCCAAATCGATACCGGCATGATCGTAGAAACGTTTATCTTCCGTTGCTATAAGAGCATCCACCAAGTGATTCGGCAAATCCTCATATCCGATTTTAACCCTGTTTTCGACAAAATAACGACCGATAACAGAGCCGTCTGCGGCGATGACTTCCGTTGCCAAGTTATTTTTAGGATTCTGCAATTCCTTGGTCGAAGGCAAGTCCTTGCTTTGGGAAAGTATGAAGAAAAAGCCCAGTACGCCCAGTACGCCCAACAACCACATCAGCCACATCAGTCTGATCCATTTTTTATATTGGGGTTTTCTCGATTCCCTGTATTCCTTATTGGTCATGGTCAACTACTTTAGCCGGATTTAAAAGTCCCGGCATTACTAATAAGGCAAATTTACACAATCCTATCCGTTTTTGAATCGGGTATGAACAGGTTATTAGTATTTGTAATAGTATTATTAGTATCCGTAGTCTCTCCGACCGATGATTGATGGAAAGGTATCCCTGTTTTTTCAGCAAATTGATGAACTTCATTGATAAAAACCCGAATGACTTCGTTTTCTCCATCGGTAAGCATCACATCATCCAGTAATTGATTTTCTTCAAACTCGATTTCCCTTTTGAATTTGACAGCATCCAATTCATCGAAACGAATGAATTCTTCTTCTTCTTCTCTTCGGATTCGAATTCCTTCTTTTTCTCTTCTAAGAGAAAGAGGTTTGATGTTTTCGAAAAAAATGGAATCCATGAATAAATCCGGATGATGAAAAACCAGTTTTGGCCGGCCATTTCGACCTAACAGTATTATAAAAAACAAAATAGACAAGATCGTCGGAACAAACATCCAGGTTTCCTTGGAATATATAATTCCGAAAAATACGATAACTAACAGTTGTAGGCTTTTCATCAGCATCGTCCCTGTCAATTTATCCTTTCTATTCAAGTGGAAAACGACGATGTTTTTCTTGTTGTACCTTTTAAAATAACGGACGGCCATCCATGCACCAATCCCAAAAGTGAATAGAAAATAGTAAACTTGGAAAATCCGATTAAAAATTTCAAAATTTTCCGACCCCCGAATTAATAAGATCAGACCGGCCAAAATCAACAACCACTCTGCCGCTTGGATTTCCTTCTTCATCTATTGATTAAAATAATGTTTGACATTGAACCAACCTCCTTCGATTTCAGTTTGGTTTTTTTCATAAAAATGTATTGCCGGTTTATTCCAATCCAAGACCTGCCACTTGGCCAATCTCACACCTTCTTCCTTACAAATTCCAAGAAATTCATCATAGAGTTTTTGGCCTACTCCCTTCCTCCTATATTTTTCATTGACGACGAAATCATCCAAATACATCATTTTCCCTTTCCATGTGGAGTAGGCTGTAAAATAAAGCATCATACCCACAATCCCTTCTTCGGTTTCAGCAACTATGACCTTGAAAATTCCGTCAGAAAAATCCCTATGATAATCATCCACCGTGGCAGTGACCGCCTCAGGTTCTTTTTCATAAACCGCCAGTTCCCTGACAAGATTATAAATATGTGGAATATCTTTTTTTTCGGCTTTCCTAATTATCATCTGCATTATTTACCATAAAAATAAATATTGACATTTGAGATTCAATAAGTCATCGTGCCATTATGAAATCATTTGCAAAACCCTTCAATCGATAAAACGCCAAGCAGCACCGAAACGAAAATGGGCATCGGGCATCGGATGTCCCGGAATCTGATAATATCTTTTCTTTGTGAACCAATCCGAAATATTTTCCATTTTGGCAAATGCCCGGAAGGTTTGGACTTTGATACTGACAAAAACATCCAATGCGGGATATGCTTCTACAAGGGTATGATCCTGCAAATGGAACTGCCCTAATACCGGCTGATATTCATCGGCATAATAAGAAGTATTCAACCTGAAATCAAAACCCAAACGAGCTAACATCACTTTGTTAAAGACACGCCCTTCTAGAAAAAGACTGTTCTTAACCATCAGTGAGGGAACACGGATATAATTATTATCCGTTGCTTGGAAGGTAAGTGTATTTTCCATTCCAAACACACCGAAACGGAAATCCTGTTGGGCGGTAACTTGAAATAAATTAATAGCATCACCTACTTGTTGGGTATAACCCAAAGTATCCCTATAAATATAATTATTGAGTATATGATATCCGGCATGGATGGCTGTTTTCGTTTTAGGTAATCGATAGGATGCCGAGAGGGATGTCGTAATGGGTTTTGCCCAATTATTTTCATAAATATTCCGCTTGGAAATAAAAAGACGTTGTTGTAAAACATCAGGAGGGTACCGCTGATTCAGGAATTCAACTTGTAATTGTCCGAATTGCTTAAGATTCGTTGAGACGGTTCCCTTTATCACATATTCGTTGGTCGCATTTCCGATTCCATATTGTCCATATATACTCAGATTAATAAAAGGCGACGGACGGTAATCCCATTGTCCGAAAAGGAAAACAGCATTATAGGAAGTATCCTTGGGTTCCTGATTGATTTTCCAGAACATCTGATGTAAGCCGACAGAAAACAAATCCCGAGGTCTATTTTTCCCTTCTGCCGATTTATAGGTACTTAACTTGATTTTGTTTTCCAATTTATCCCAAGCAAGAAAATGCCTCAATCCCCGATCATCTACTTGTAAGTCCTGGTAAAAAACGGAATCCTCATCAAGGCTCTTATCTACGAATTTATAATCACCCGGCGAATACATAAATTGATGCCCGATGGTAAGATGTCTGTTTTTATCGGCATTCAGGCTATCTTTTTTCGGTGATAATAATTCGTAATAATGGGTATAGGATAGTATATGTTCTTCCATTCTCGTATTGGCAGAAGAAAGGAATACCGGGATACTGGAACGATCCCTGTAGAATTCGTCTTCGAACAAATCATTCCGGGTTATTCCTCCATTATCTTCCTGTTGCATATCATTATAAGAATAACTCATATATGCCTTATATCTTTTCTTTTTATGGAGAAAAGAAGCATTGGTCGAGAGGGCCGTATGCCTTGATTTCTGATGGGTATAGAATCCTAGATGGCTTATCCGATCATAATCCACTGTCAGGTTCCATTGGGGGGTCATGTTCCTTGTGAATATCCCTTTGATAATAAAATCATCTTTCGTAGCTCCCTGGCCATAATACAGATCGGTAAATGTTCTGTTGACATTAAAATACCTGACCGAGTCCAAGGAGCGGCTATATAAATCGAACTGGCTGAATCCGATATCGATTCCTCTTCTTGGTTTAACTTCATACCAAATGGGTTTGGCCGGCGTACCCAAGCTTCCCAAATAGGAATAATCCACCATTTGCCGCCTTATGGGATCTGCCTGTTGGAAATAATTATTCAACAATGTATCCGGATAGGCATATTTCTCTTCGGGATGGTCTGCATGATATACCGAAATCCTAAGGGTATCGGGTGGATTGAAAACCCTTACTAATCCCTTTTTTGTCTTATCCTGTTGGGGTCTGCCTGCATCTGTAGTAGTTTTTGTAGGTTGGGCATCTGTAACCGACCACATCCCGGACAGGATAAGAAAACACAAGAGATATCTGATTACTTTCATTGAATTGATAACGGCAAAAAAGAAATAACCTTGCATCTGTTAAATGGATGCTTTCCAAGATATTTATAAATCCAAAACGGCAGGACTCATCCCCATCTTACTGAACCCTCCATCATGATAAAGATTCTGCATGGTTACAAATTTGGACAAATCAGAGAACATGAAGATGCAGTAGTCGGCACAGGCTTCTGCCGGGGCATTGCCCAAAGGCGACATCTTATCTGCATAATCAAAAAAGACATCGAAACCTTTCACCCCTCCTCCTGCAGTTGTTTTGGTAGGAGATTGGGAAATGGTATTCACCCGTACTTTTTTGTCCTTACCATAATGATACCCGAAACTCCGGGCAAAGGATTCCAATAGGGATTTTGATTCGGCCATTTCTCCATAATCGGGGAATGTTCGCTGTGCAGCAATGTAAGTCAACGCCAAAACGGATCCCCAATCGTTAATTGCATCTTTTTTGAAGCAGGTCTGCATCAGTTTATGAAAGGAGATAGCAGAGATATCAAAAGTTTTCTGCATCCAATCGTATTTGGAATCCGTATAGGCTCTTTTCTTCCGGACATTGATGGACATACCAATGGAATGGAGTACAAAATCCACTTTTCCGCCTAGTATTTCTACGGATTTATCAATCAGGTTTTCCAAATCCTCCAAAGAAGTGGCATCTGCAGGAATAGCTTGGGAGCCTAACCTTTCTGCCAATTTTTGGATTTCTCCGAAACGAAAAGCAACGGGAGCATTGGTCAGCACAATGGATGCTCCTTCTTCGATACATTTTTCCGCTACTTTTGTTGCCAAGGACTTGTCATCCAATGCTCCGAAAATGATTCCTTTTTTACCTTTCAATAATCCTGTTGCCATAATTAAAGATGCTTTTATTTTACTTTTGGCAAAAGTAATAAGAATAAGTTTAAATCACTTCCAAGATCTAATTCATCCCGAAAGACGCTTACAAAAAACGTCCTCCCCGAATTGGGAAAGACGCCTTTATTTCACATTTCAAAAACATTGTTAATTATATCGATCCGCCATTTTCTGTATGGAAACGATAATATCATCGAGTTCCTTGGGATAAGGAATATACTTAACGTCATTATTGTCCTTTCCCCAAACGGTAATTGTGATGACTTTTTTCCTTTGGCCATAAGCTACGGATAACCTCAACGGAACCGGTGTCGGCTTTTGTCTTTTCCTTGTATAACACAATTCATCTTCACAATCATAAATCCTTTCCAGATCAAAGAATTTTTTTGACAGGATGAATTCCGCAAAAGCTTCCAACTCATCTCGTGGAATATCCTTTTTGACTACAATCAATCCATTTTGAATACTTTGGAACTCCTTGATAAGCCTTCCACTGCTTTTAATTTGGATATAGTCCCTTAATACCGGGTCTATTCCGCCATAGTAACCTCCTCCAATAAGTTCTATGCTGATATAGGTTTCTTTTTCTTCTTCCTCATCCACTGTTCTTTTCCTACCTTTTCGTTTCTTTTTCTTTCTTTTTTTCTTTTTTGCCCTTTCAAATGCCAATAAGGCTTTGGGGTCTATTTCTTCCACATCTACAGTAGGTAATTCGTTTTCCGGTTTGACAAAGGGTGCTTCCATATCAGATACGGGTATGAAATGGTACTGATAGGCTCCTTTACTATTGGCTTGGGTAAATTCCAACACCAGACGCTCTTTGGAGACATCCGCAATATGGAATTTTTTAATGTGTTTGAAATTATAGAACAATTCCGCTCCATTCAAACTCCAATTCCCCTTAGTCATTTTACCGTTAAGATATTGCTCGTAAGAGTAATCGTATCTGAAATGGATGAAGAAATCATAATCGTCATCTGCTTGATGGATAGCCGTATTGGATTCTACATGGAGGGCATAGGTATATTTCCATTTCGTTTCGATGAAACGGTTTTCGTTGACTTCAGGATAATAAACGTCCGTATCATTGGATGTTTCCTGGCCTAGGACGACAAAGTACAAACCCAAGACAAGGGATAAGGTCAGGACATACTTTAGTTGTGTCATAGTCTTTTAGAATATGTTTAGTTAGAACAAACGCAAGGGGATGGTTATTGTAGAAAAACTTCAGATTAAACATTAACACCCCCTAAGGTCACAGACCGCCAAATCTGCTTATAACATATTATAAATCACAAAGATATTGCCAAAAGGCAATATCTTTGTGATAATTTTCATCTTGACCTGTTAATACGACTATTCTTATTTGGCCCTTTTCCCTCCGAATTTGAATCCGACAGTCAGGATGATATTATCCGCAGATAAATTATTATTGATGACCGGGCCGTTTTGAAACCCTGATGTTAGTACATATGGGACATATGTTTGTTCTCTCATCAATCGGGAATAAGCCATATCGATGAAAAAATTATCTTTTCGATATCCCAACCCTACACTCAATCGGGAATCAGAAAACATACCGGCATTATTCACATAGGGGTTTCCCATCAATGCATACCCTGCCCGCACCCTATATAATTTCCGGATAACATACTCTCCTCCAATCTTAAGGTTCAGTCCTGACTGGAAAATAGTTTTAATTTGGTTATTGGTTTCTTCTTCGATAGCCAATATAGCCGTCGTGGAAAAATCGGAATCGTAATTATATTTATTCTTGGAATAATCCACCCACTCTGCTTCGAGAGAGATGAATCCGCTTTTTTTGATGATGAATCCGGCATTTCCCATAAATCGCCAAGGAGTTTTCATCTTATATTCGAAAGTACCAATAGGTGATTCTGATGTATTGGTACCTCCAGCTCCATTATTAAAGTATTCGAAATCCAAGGAACTATTGAACGAATCGGTTAAAGATATCCAAGTCGGTGTGTGGATGGCTCCCCCTAATCTCACTACTTGGTTTACCCTGTAAATAAATCCTAGATTCACATTCACTCCAACTCCCGAAGTAGTGAGTCCTTCGGCAAAATTAACCCCTTGATAATATGGAATATCAACATCTGCTTCCGATTCCGTAAAGGTTTTGGACAACCTATAATCGACAAATGGAATTCCTACACTTAATCCAACATATAACTTATGATTCATATTTCCACCTATGGAAAGGTTGAGTTCTCCTAAAGACCCCCTTTCGCTTATTGTTTGGGATTTATTGGTTCTATCTCCCGGTAAGAAATCATTTTCGTAATTTGTTGGATCGGATGCATTGGGTTGGTAAATCAATCCGGTATCATAAGCCAATCCGGAATCGTAATCACTCAATTGTTCTAGTGTCAAGCCATTAGCCAATTCAAGAAAGTAATCCGCAATAGAACCTTCTGTTTCTCCCCGATAATTGAATTGGTTATTAAAATCCGCCAAACGGTTATAACCAATACCAAAATTAACGGATTTCCAATCCCCTGACTTGGCAGAAGCAAAAACCAAACCCGCTTGGCTCACATTCACTGTAGTCCGTTTATCTGAGTATTCGGATCCATTGAATTCCGAATCGACACCAGCTATATGGATTACAGGTGTAAACGTCAATTCGGATCTACGATAAGCGGCAATTCCTGCCGGGTTATTAATAATTGAGGAATAATCTCCTCCCAATGCTCCCATTGAGCCGGCTACTCCCATATATCTGGCGGAGCCGGCATATGTCCAATATGAATATCTTAATGCATCTCCTGCTGTCTGGCCATAAACACCTATTGACACACACATCAGAATGAAAACAAACATTATTCTTCTCATGAATTCCTTTGATTTTTTCATTATCAGGTATAAAAAAGGCGGATACACAAGGCTTTGCCTTAATTTTATCCGCCTTTTAAGCACACCATGTTTTCACATGATGGATATGTTCATCTTATCTAGGACTCCTTGTAGATTTATTACCGGAGCGAGTACTCCTATTATCATTAGAAGAAGATCTGGAACTACCGGAAGTCGAACTTCTAGAAGAACGGGAACTCCTATTGCTCCTATAAGAATCATTATTACGAGAATTATCCCTTTTCGTACTACTACTTCTCGATGGTCTGTTTTTCCTTCTGGTATCTCTTTCAACCTCGTATTTGTCCCTAGTATTCTTACGGGTATCCCTTACATTTTTTGCAGGCTCTTCCGAACGAGTATCCTCAACTTCATAGTCACGAGTATTACCCTTCGTTTTGGTACGGTCATCATCTATCGTAGCTTCACCCTTCCCTACGGAAATTGTCCTACCTCTTCCTGTATCTTCATTCGTATCCGTTTCGAAATAATCGTCTCCTCTTCCGATTTTAACAGGATTGGCACGACCTTCTCCCTTCGAATCCACAACTCCACTGCTGATACCTCCACCTCTCGGACCTCTCGGACCATAGTTCGTTGGTGTTAATTGGTAGTCAGGGGTAGGATTGTAATATGGGTTATTGGCATTACCATAATAAGAAAGGTAAGGATCATAATATCCTCCATAACCATAAGGAGTATAGTATGGATTGTAGCCATAAATCGGATTGCCCCATGGGTTCGAATAAGGATTATAACCATAATAATTGCCCCATGGACTTACAGAGAATGGGCTGAAAACATAACTCGTTCCGAAATTCACCCATACACTTGACCCACTATTGTAGAATGGATCGTAAAATGGGTTATTAGAATAGAATGAGTTATTTGCATAACAGGGGTCATAATATCCAAAGGAAGAACCGAATGAGCGATTGAATCTCCTTATCCTTCTTGAATAATAGAATTCATCATCCTCACTATAATCTCCTTCATCAAAGGCATCATTCACATATTCATCCCTAACTTCCGAATCTGCATATTTCTCATCCAAATGAGAAAAATCCTCATCAGTATCAGGATTGAAGTACAAATCATCTTGTGCAGAAAGTGGGGAATGGAATATCATGAAAAGAAGAATCATTCCGACACTAATACAACTTGAAATTTTCATTTTGTGCATTTTATTTTCTAAAAATGTCATGTGTAATACTTCACAATTTTGAATCATACACATCATTAAGACGATAGGCCTTATCAATAGTCATCCACAAATTATTACTTTTGCCCGTCAATTTATGTTAAAGAGACTTTAAACCAGTTCCATTTCAGGAATATTTATGTTAATCTTCCTTATGTACAAATTTTAACTGGTGTTAAGGAATTAATTTCAGACGACATAAGTTACTCATTAGCAACCACATCTACTTCTATCTTCTAAACATTAAATATTTTAGGAGGCCGTAATGTGGAAAATAGCAATCTATACGAAATTTTAATATCAAATTAACTTATGGCAAAGGATATCATCACGGAAAGGAGTGTCGATTATTCAGCATGGTACAACGGTATCATCAAACATGCAGGCTTGGCGGAAAATTCTCCGGTCAAGGGATGTATGATCATCAAACCCTACGGTTTCGCCATCTGGGAAAAAATGAGGGACCAATTGGATAGTATGTTCAAGGAGACCGGACATATGAATGCATACTTCCCCTTATTCATTCCGAAGAGTTTTCTGAGCAAGGAAGCCAAACATGTCGAAGGTTTCGCCAAGGAATGTGCGGTAGTCACCCACCACCGCCTGATGAACGACCCTAATGGCAACGGTGTGATAGTTGATCCTTCTGCCAAACTGGAAGAAGAACTGATAGTGAGACCTACTTCGGAAACCATCATCTGGGATACTTATCGAAATTGGATCCAATCCTACCGAGATTTACCACTGCTTATCAACCAATGGGCGAATGTTGTTCGTTGGGAGATGAAGACCCGTGCATTTTTGAGAACAGCCGAGTTCCTTTGGCAGGAAGGACATACCGCCCATTCCAATAAGCAGGAGGCAATAGAGGAAACCCGTATGATTTTAGATCTTTACGCCCAATTTGCCGAAGAATGGATGGCCATGCCGGTTGTAAAAGGAATCAAGACGGTTAATGAAAGATTCGCCGGGGCAGACGACACATATACCATCGAAGCATTGATGCAGGATGGCAAGGCTCTCCAATCCGGCACATCCCACTTCCTCGGGCAGAATTTTGCAAAGGCCTTCGATGTACGGTTCCTCAATGAAAACAATAAGGAAGAATTCGTATGGGCGACTTCATGGGGTGTTTCCACCCGTCTTATGGGAGGTTTGATCATGACCCACTCCGATGATGACGGTTTGGTGTTGCCTCCGAAGTTGGCTCCAATCCAAGTCGCTATCGTTCCGATTCCAAAACCAAACGAAGTTATCAATGAAGCTGTCGATAAAATCGTGAAAGAATTGAAAGCCAAAGGCATTTCTGTCAAATACGATATGGATAAGAAAAAACGCCCCGGATTCAAATTCAATGAATACGAACTGAAGGGCGTACCGGTGAGACTGGGGGTCGGCAAACGGGATTTGGCCAATAACCAAATAGAACTTAAACGAAGGGATACGATGGAAACCATCAATGTTCCACTGGAAGGTTTGGCTCAACGAATAGAGGATTTAATGGATGAGATGCAAGTCAATCTACTGAACAAAGCCAAGACCTACAGAAGTGAATTGACGACAAGTGCGGATGATTTCGACACCTTCAAATCGGTGATTGAAGAAAAAGGCGGTTTTGTTTCCGCCCATTGGGATGGAACTACGGAAACGGAATTAAAAATCAAGGAATTGACTAAAGCCACGATTAGGTGCATTCCGTTGGATGCCGAAGATGAAGAGGGGAAATGCATTCTTACCGGACAACCTTCAAATAAGAGGGTTTTGTTTGCGAAAGCATATTAATGAAAACATCATCATAAAAAAAGGCGGCTGGAATCAGTCGCCTTTTTTTATGATGACTATGTTATCCGAAATCCCCCTGTCTTTCCCTCCACATTTCAGCATACTTTTTGGCGAAATACGTCAGGATGATTTGTGCTCCCGCCCGATGAATACTCAATAAGGTTTCAGGCATGGCCTTATCGAAATCCAACCATCCGTTCCGACAGGCGGCAATCAACATGGCACATTCCCCACTTACGTGATAGGCCGCAATAGGGATGTCGAAATTTTCTTCCATCAAATGAATCACATCCAAATAATTGAGTGCCGGTTTTACCATCATGAAATCAGCACCTTCGTTGTAATCCAGCATTGCTTCCCTTAAGGCTTCCTTTTTATTAGCCGGGTCCATCTGATAGGTTTTCTTATCCTTGGGAATATCTTTTCCTTCTACCGGGGCTGAATCGAGTGCATCCCGGAACGGGCCGTAAAATGCACTGGCATATTTGGCCGTATAGGCCATGATTCCCACATCCTTGAAGTCGGAATCATCCAAAGCTTCCCTTATTTTTCGTATCCGTCCATCCATCATATCGGATGGCCCCAGAATATCAAAACCCGCTTCGGCTTGGGCTACCGCCATTTTCGCAAGAATGTCCAATGTCTCATCATTTACGATTTTCCCATTCCTGACCACACCATCATGCCCATCTATATTATATGGGTCCAGTGCAACATCGGATATGAGGCAGGCTTCGGGAAATCTTTTTTTAATTTCGGATGCGACCTTCAGATAATAATTATCGGATGCATAACCGTGTGTCCCTGTCTTATCCTTATACTTGGCTTCAACGGCAGGAAAAAGAATGAAGCTTTTCAAACCCAACTCCAAACAGGATTCTATTTCGGGCAATAACAAATCCAAGGACCACCTATAATTCCCGGGCAGGGAAGGTACTTCACTCTTTATGCCTTTTCCATCCATGAGAAATAAAGGATAAACCAATTGTTCCGGCATGAGATAGGTTTCCCTGTTCAATGCACGGACTGCTTTTGACTGCCTATTTCTTCTTGTTCTTATCAACATGCGATTTTCACTTTAGAGAAAACAAAAATAGATATTATTGGAATACGGGCAATACCGTACATTTGCAATATTCGAAAACAAAAGAAATTCATTGGACGATCATAAAAAATATCCTGCTAAAATCCTTCTTTTCGGAGAACATACCGTCATCAAAGGATCGGATGCCTTGGCCATCCCCTTCCATAAGTTTTATGGGAAATGGATGTATTCGGAAAGAACGGAATCCAATGCTATGCGACAAATGGATTTGCCTGGACTGGTAGATTATCTAGCAGAAAAAAAAGGAAGTATTCCGGGCTTCCATCCTGATATCGAAAAATTCAAAGAAGATTTGTCTCGTGGAATGTTTTTCCAATCCAATATTCCTTTAGGATATGGAGCCGGAAGTTCGGGGGCTTTATGTGCGGCTATTTATGATCAATATTTTGAAGAAAAAACATCCGACATTACATCACTGAAAAAAATATTCGGATTGATGGAGAGTTATTTCCACGGGTCGAGTTCAGGTTTTGATCCTTTAGTATGCCATATCGATAAAAGTGTCTTTATCAAGAATGGGCAAATGCAAATATTGGATTCTTTTGAAGGAGCAGAAGGATTATTTTTAGTCGATACTGATATTCCCAGAAGCACCGGCCCATTCGTCAGGCATTTTTTAAAGTGCTACGATGAAAATGTTGATTTCAAAAACATTTGTAATAATGAGATTATTCCAATGGTGAATAACTGTATTTCATCTTATCTGAAAAAAGATGCGACTACCCTATTCCATCAGATGCATGATTTATCACGATTACAGTATTTACATTTTCGAAAAATGATTCCTGATATGCTCATTCCTTTTTGGGAGCAAGGCTTGAAGAGCAGTTATTTCAAAATGAAGATTTGTGGTGCGGGGGGAGGAGGCTTCCTTATGGGAATTTCCAAGGATATGGAGAAGACGTTGAGTGATTTCGGAGACATCGAACTCATCCCCATGAATTGAAGCATTATATTATTCCGCACAATACATATTACTTGGAATAATATATCCATGTTTACAAATTGTGAAAAACTTCAATATGGAAAAGAATTTATTTTTATCAAGCCGTTAAATTTAAGTTAACAAACGTTAAATCGAAGCATTGAACCGTTCTTACTTGTAATTTAGAATCATCAAACACGGAAATAGCTTTTAATTTCCTACACTACACTTTTTTATCATAAATAAAATCGAACGTTATAGACGGTAAACTTTACACTTTCTGACTTAGAGGTTTTTTACAAACCTGACAACAACATTTTTTTTAACGACCTAAATCAGAACGGTATGCAAGTACAACCGCTTAATGACCAGCAATTGATCCACCAATATCTGGGTGGAGATGAAAGAGCGTTCGAGGAACTTCTCAATCGTCACAAGGAAAGGATTTATACCCAAATCTATCTTTTTGTAAAGGATAGGGCTTTGGCAGAAGATATTTTCCAAGATGTTTTTATCAAAATCATCGACACATTACGAAAAGGCAAATACAACCACGAAGGCAAATTCGTCCAATGGGCTATGCGTATTGCATATAATATGTGTGTAGATCATTTCAGACGGAATAAACGGAGACCTAAGGTCGCTCCTACTGAAACCTTCGATATTTTCGATGTATTACATGTTTCCGATGATAATGCCGAATTACAAATCATCAAAAGTGAAACCCATACCAGAATCCGCCATTTGGTAGATCAACTGCCGCCCGAACAAAGGGAAGTGGTTATTCTCCGACATTATGCGGACATGAGTTTCAAGGAAATCGCCAAACTAACAAGAGTAAGTATCAATACCGCTTTGGGTCGTATGCGGTATGCCCTGATTAATATCAGAAAATTGGTAGAAGAAAATCAAATCAGCCTCCAAAAATTATAATGGACAAAAGCATCTTATAAAACTCCTTTTTTGTTCATAGGGGAACGGCAATCTGTAACAAGGTTGCCGTTTTATTTTCCTCACATATTCGGATAAAACATCCGGATGACTCCCTGCGGTTCGAAACGCCCCCATTCTCCTTCTGGCTGATTGAGCCGATCTGCAACACAATATAATGCCGAAGGATTATGTCCTAAACCGAAATGGCTGCCTAGTATCTGAACATTCTGTGTAAACACCCCTTCTTCCCTTTCCATGCAATGTTGCCAATTCACAACACCATCTTCCTTGGAATAAATCGCAGTTGAAGGAACAGGTGGGGGCAAAAGAATATCTTTTAATAATTCCTGGCTGATTTCTACTCCTTTCGGTCCATGAAGGAAATCATAGAACCAACGGGCATTATTCCGTTCAAAAATCCCTCCAAAGGGAGAACCCAAAGTAATTACCTGTCTAACGCTATCCGATACCTGCCTCGAAACCTCTCTAGCATATACTCCTCCCAAACTCCATCCCAAAAGGCTGACTTTCCTGCCGGATTCCCTTGCAATGTTTTCTACCAAATCTGCAATTTTAAAAGCATATTCGGGGCCACCGAGATTCAATCCCATTTCCCATTTCCTAACATCATACCCCAATCCTTCAACATAATTCCT
>JAHDFN010000046.1:20400-23608 GCA_020628145.1 Saprospiraceae bacterium
CGTAGAACGATCACTTGTCATAAAGCCGGGCAGAACCAACACCGGATGCCCATCTCCCTTAGGAGCATTTTTCAACATTTTCCGGGTAGCGGCAAATAAGCCCAATTCGACAACTGCACGGCCACCTTCGGTAAATAATAATAACTTGGAAGGAGCTTTTATGGGTAATGTATCTTGAATCGTTCTTTCGAAATCCTGATTAGCAGCAGTCATGTTACTCGGTATTATTTAATATTGATTTATTACAGGTTTTCCGGTGTTCAACTTACAGCCATTTCTTCTACGGCTTCATACAGTTCATCATAAGCTTCCCTCAGATAATCTGAAAAGACCCCCATATCTTCGATGGCATTGGTATCCGCAGTCACACTCAAAGAAATCATTCCCGCATAACTGAAAATGATGATCATCACTCCCAATCCATCCATAGCAGCCCCCAAACCGTAAAGCCTTTTCAGTTTATAGCGGTTCATATAAAGTGGGATAGGTGGTCCGGGAACGTTGGTGATAATAAGATTGAAAAACGGATTATGCAATTGTGACAAGCCCATCCTCATATAAAGACGCCCCGCCATAGCCGCTACTTCCGAAGGGACGAATTCCATGATTTGATCTGCAGGCAACGCCTTGCTATATTCCTTGGAAGCACGGGTGTGTTTTCTCAACGACCTCAATCTTTTTATCGGATCGACTTCATTCGTCGCCATATCGAAAAGCATTGCGGAAATCCTATTTCCCATATCCGCTTCCTCTTCTTCCTTTCTGACGGAAACAGGAGCCAAACCCACAAGATTCTTGATGGGTAGTCGGCCGTGTTTGATCATGTATTTCCTCAAACCGCCGGAACATACACTCAGCAACACATCATTGACCGTTGCTCCTTCAACCGCATTTTTAATCTTCTTGATGGCTTTTAACGGGATATCAATGGCTCCGAAATTCTTATGCCCCGACGAAGGTACATTCATAAAAGTCTTTGGAGCAGCCAAAGGTTTAGGTGGGAGTTTCATCAAATCCTTTGACAATTCCTTTTTCAAATCCTTTTGGCGAGAAGCCGTATCCTTCAAAAGGCTAAGGAATTTCTTCGGTTTTTTTATTCGTTTGCCATAGCTTTCTGTCAAAAGGTTGGCTACGTTAGGTAATTTTTTGGGTTTCCAAGGTTTTTTGGGCGGTGGGGGAAGAAACGGTTCTTCAGTCATGCTCAGGATGGATGCCATGATAGCCACTCCGGACTTACCGTCAATGGCAGCATGGTGTACCTGTATCAGCATGGCAAACGCATCATCGGATAACTCTTCCAAATTCAAACCTGTAATGAAAGTTACTTTCCATAAAGGCCGGGAGCGATCCAATGGAGGGTTGTAATGAGTGGCTGCCAAGTCTGCCAATTCCCTTCGACCACCAGGTTGGGGCAGTGCTACATGAAAAAGGTGATGATTGATGTCAAAATCAGGATCATCCGCCCAGAAAGGAGCCCCCAAATCAAAAGGCACTTCTATCAACCTTTGTCTAAAGATATGGGAAAGGTGTAGCCTTTCCTTGAAAAATTCCTTAAAGCTTTTGAAATCGAATTTTTTACCGGGTGAGTCGAAAATATAAAGCCCTCCTATATGCATCGGTGTTTTGGCCGATTCCAAAAAAACGAACATTGCATCTTGTCCGGATAATTGTCTCATAAAATTTTGTTTAGAAAACCGAGTGAAATTAGGAATTAATATCGGCATATCATACAATATGATAAATCTTATTGTGAATAATAGATGTTATTACGAAAAATTGATTATAGCCAACCGGTTCTTTTGAAAATATGCTTGCGTTATTCCTCTCAACCGTAGCTATGGCTACGCTTTTCGACGAATGCCTTGCCTATTTCCAAAATTCCTCAGTTGTCTTACATAAAAAACATCTCGTGATAACATCTACTAAAACACAAAAATCCCTCCATTCGTTGATTTCATCCAAGAGTTATCGAATATAGAATTGATTTTCTTATCATTACACAAAATGAGAATTCATAATGGACAAAATAGAACATATCGGCATTGCCGTCAAGAATCTGGAAGAAAGTAATCGTTTATTCGAAAAGCTTTTGGGCGTGGCACATTATAAAATAGAAGAAGTACTTTCAGAACATGTAAAAACTTCTTTTTTCCAAGTCGGCCCGAATAAAATCGAATTATTGGAAGCCACATCAGAAAAAAGCGCCATAGCCAAGTACCTTGATCGAAAAGGGGAAGGTATCCACCACATCGCATTTGCCGTTGAGGACATCAAAGCGGAAATGGAAAGATTGAAAACTGCCGGATTCAGATTATTGAATGACGAGCCCAAAAAAGGAGCAGACAATAAATTAGTTTGTTTCATCCACCCCAAAAGTGCCAATGGTGTTTTAGTGGAATTATGTCAGGATATAGATAAACAATTATCTCAATAAGGTGACATCTCCTTTGTAGAATAAAACATCACCATCCTTGAATTCGATTTCAGCCATATAAGCAAAAACTGCCGGATCCATTTCCTTTTCCCTGAATACACCATCCCAGCCGTAATCGATTTCATTATTGGTTGGGAAATTACCCGTTTCGAATACCAATTCTCCCCAGCGGTCGAATATTTTCAGATAACGTATTTCTTTCACCCCCTGATTGGAATAAATCGTAAAAACGTCATTGTACCCATCTCCGTTGGGTGAAAAAACATTGGGAATATAAACGGCTCTTGGCTTTTCCACAAAAACAGTCATACTATCCTGTATCACACATCCTGTTAGTGGATTCACCACACTGATGACATACTGTGTCGTATTTGTAGGAGTAGCAATCGGATTGATGCAATCCAAACACCAGATACCCGGTGCTTCATCCCAAAAGATATCCTGACCGATTATACTCAAGACGTAAGCATCTATCCTCACGCTATCCCCTAATTCAATCGTCTTATCTTCTCCTGCATCTACAAAATTCTCGAATGGTTCGTAAATGAAAATTTCTTCACTGTAAGAGCATCCGTTGGCATCGGAAACGATGACTTCATAAGTTCCACCATCCAAGTTGGAAAAAGTGCCACCAAAAGTCGTATCCACACCATTCAAAACATATTGATATGGAGGTGTGCCGCCTGAAATATTGGCTACACTTATGGAGCCATTATTGTCACCCGCACAAAAAACGTCCTCCCATTCAATATCATACAGTATGGCTGTCGGCTC
>JAHDFN010000308.1 GCA_020628145.1 Saprospiraceae bacterium
TTTCTATCCAATAGTTAGAATTAGAAACTAGGACATTTCAATTTCCCGAAATAACGGACAACACCGATTCCGAAAAATGTAAAGTAGTCATTGTTGGAATCATCTCCCCGTTGACGTCCGGGTTGGCCAATCAATATTCCTTCCGCATCCGGAATGGAGCGATCTGACATCATTACGGCAAGTTCCCCCCTCAGGGCTTCCAAGTCATCCATCTCCGGATATACCGTACTTACATCATCCAGATAATCCGTAAAGAGGTAACGGGCATTCAGTTCCACATTCATGCTCCATTCGGGGGTGAGATCCCATTTGATACCCAAGCCATAAACTAAGGCTGGTTGGGTAAGGAAATATTCTTCCCCTTTGAATTGGCCCTCTGTTCCCATTTGTTGAAGCTTAATCCATTCGCCATTATGTTTGGCTTTGGGGTTGTAATGGAAAACAGAAAATCCTCCAAATAGATAAGGAGTGAAGAATTCATCCCTGCTGCCATGGGTGTAAGGCATGAAATTGAATTCGAATGTGGCCGCACCCTCAAAAATATGTGAATTGAAACTGAGATTACGGCGTTGTTCAAATGAATTCTTACTGTTGGCATCATTAGCACCAACATAGCCATAGTTAGCACCGAACCGTAAACAGAGCCTCTTGTTGAAGTTGTAACGGGCAATTGCTCCCCCTGCGGGTCCCGGATGTAAGACATCGAAACGGGTATTCAAATCTCCAAAATAATGGGAGACTCCTAGCCAACCACCGACTTCCCATCCCTGTTGTGCAAAGGATGCCATTGGAAGAAGGGTAATCAACAGAATTATTAGTTTTTTCTTATTCATTTTGACGATAAAGTCTAATATTGACAGACAAAGTTATTACAAAACGGTGAAACCTGCTGGTTTGTTATTGTAAATGAAAAGGTTAAGACAATTTTTACGCTCGTCCGAACCTCTTGATATTATAGATAGTTTTAATAAAAAACATGCCAAACTGAATTGTTGATGGCACTTGGAATGTTGATAATGAAAAAAAGAAGGATTTGAGAAATTGGATCATCAGGATATTATTGCTCCCTTTTTCCCTGATTTATGGTTTAGGTGTCAGCCTGCGGAATTTTTTTTATTCGCAAAAACTACTTAAAGGAGTAGAATTCGATTTGCCGGTGATTGCCGTTGGTAATCTATCTGTGGGCGGGGCAGGGAAAACTCCTCATGTAGAATACATCATTCGGCTATTGAAGGATTATTTACATATAGCAACGTTGAGCAGGGGGTATAAACGGAAAACAAAAGGGTTCAGAATCGGTTCGGGAACAGATACGGTAGAAACACTAGGTGATGAACCATTACAATTCATGAGGAAATTCCCTGATGTGATGGTGGCCGTGGCTGAAAACAGGATGTTCGCTATTCCTCAAATGGTCACGGACAACCCGGAATTGCAAGTAGTTTTATTAGATGATGCATTCCAACATAGATCCGTCATGCCCGGATTGAATATCCTATTGACACAGCATCGTTTGCCTTTTACAAGGGATTGGCTTTTGCCTTCCGGCCGATTGAGGGAATGGCGTTCTGCTTATAGGAGGGCGGATATGATAATTGTTACCAAGTGTCCTGATGTAATGAATCAGAAAGATCGGCAAAAGCTGATTGAAGAAATCTCCCCACTGCCTGGTCAATCGATCTATTTTTCCAAATATGGATACGGTAACCCTTTTGGGATATTTGGAGAGGGGGAAATAGAATTGAAAGGAAATATGAATGTACTATTGTTATGTGCATTGGCCAATGCGGATTATCTGGCAGATTATATCCTTTCAAAGGTCAACCGTCTTCGTCGCTTGGAATTCGAAGACCATCATCTCTTTTCGAAATACGATATGTCTAGGATGAACGAAATATTTACGAATTGGAAGGTGGAGGACAAAATCATAATAACAACAGATAAGGATGCTGCCCGTTTGGAGTTGCATCATGATTTCATACGCAAGCATAGGTTGCCTATTTTCATATTGCCGGCTCATGTTGAATTCTTCGAAGAAGATAAGGATGCATTCGAGGCGGATGTCAGAGACTTTCTTTTGAGTTTTAAAGTGTGATCTTCGATTCTTTCATTACCTTTCAGCCGAAAGGTGTCAACCTTTGGATTTGATATGGACGAAATACTCATCAAATATACAAATGAATATTCCAGATTTGTAGTTGTCGATGGAACAATGATACACTATAGGGATGAAGGAAACGGATATCCTCTGGTGTTACTACATGGTGCATTTTCTTCTCTCCAAACCTTTGATGAATGGACTAGTATTCTGAAAGATGAATTCAGAATACTACGTATCGACCTGCCGGGGTTTGGTTTGACAGGTAGGCATCCTTGTGATGAGTATTCCATAGAAACCCATATTCGGATATTGAAGGGCTTTTTGGATGTTATGCGTATAGATCGATGTGTGTTATGTGGCAGTTCCCTAGGGGGATGGATTGCTTGGGAATTCGCACTGAAATATCCGAATAGGTTAAGGAAACTTTTACTTGTCGATGCTGCCGGTTTCCTTGACCGGGAAAGCATTCCATTACCCTTCAGAATGGCTCGTACACCGTTTGCAAACCGAGTTGTTCGAATGGTCGTTCGCAAAAATATTATGGAACAGTTTTTAAGACAGGTTTATTCTTCCCAGGAAAAAGTCACAGAGGAGTTGTTGGAACGTTATTATGAATTGTTTTCAAGAGAAGGCAATCCGGATGCGTTCCTCATAATGGTCAATAAGACAGCCTATAGGGATAATACCCACCGTTTGAAGGATATCCGTGTGCCTACCTTATTGATTTGGGGAGAAGATGATAATTGGATTCCCTTGAAGTTTGCCCATGAATTCTTAAATGAAATCCCTAAGGCTCGGTTGGTCATATATGAGAATGTAGGCCATCTTCCAATGGAAGAGGAACCGGAAGATACGGCTTTGGAAGTTCGTCGATTTATTCATGGGGGAGGAGAACAATCAAACCTTTTTTATAGTTAGCCCAACTTGTGTTTAAAACAAAAAAACAAAAAAACAAATTTATTTAAATTTTTTGATTCAAACTTGATTTATAAATCATTTTGTTTTATATTTGTTTGTGTAATTCATTTGTTTGAATCAAAAACATAAAATTATGATAGGAGATGATAGGATAAACTTGAATGAAAGATTTATTAAAATCTTTGAAGCACTGGAGCAACAAGGAAAAATTGTAAAGAATGATAGAGGAGGAAAAGGTATGGGGGATTTTGCCAATAAGATTTTGGGCAAAAGGGGGTATGGCCATATCATTCGTGCTTTTTTAAACAAAGACGATAAAAGAGTCTTGGATTATAAACATATTGAGCCCTTGTGTGAGAATTATGGTGTGAACAGGGATTATATGTTGTATGGGCATATGCCAATGTTTGGTAGTTCCATTTCCAAGAATTATATAAGCGATGTTACATCACCGGTGCCTGCATCTGGCAATATTACATTTACTTCTGTCAGTGCCTTGGCAGGTTCTGGGACAGACGCGGCTTCTTCATCTACAGAGAAATTATCATCTTTTACCATCCCCGGAGTTGCAGGCTCGGGTTTGTATGCTTTGGAAGTAGAAGGAGATAGTATGGAACCCTTGTTGAGAGGAGGGGAAATCGTTATCTGCGAACAAGTTGACTATATCAATCAGATAAAGGATAATGATGTTTGCGTAGTCAAAACCGATGGTGATGTTTGGATTAAATATGTCCAGCCGGTGAAGGATAAAGGGGGACGGATTAGACAATTGAAACTAATTTCAGAAAACAAATTGGAGTATGATCCTTTTGTGATTCATGTCAATGAATCTTTGAGGATATTCAAAGTGATTAGGAGGATTAGTGAAGTGT
>JAHDFN010000309.1 GCA_020628145.1 Saprospiraceae bacterium
GAATATCCGGGTTATTTTTATCCAATAAAGATTCTATTAATTGCGAACCGATATATCCGTTGGCACCTGTAATCAGGATTTTCATATTTGCTCCATCATTGTTGATGGAATAAATATAATCATTATTTCAGAAATGTTGTTCCAACAAAAAACCGGAGTTGCTTTCGAGCAACTCCGGTTTTTAAATTCCGAAAGAAATCTTTTTTATTTCCTGATGATTTTTCTGACAACCGTAGAACCGTCTTCGAAAGTCATCCGGATAAAATATAATCCTTGCGGATAATTAAAATCCATTTCAGAGGAAGAAGCATTTATTTTTTCATAGCCCAGCGTCCTTCCCGCCACATCCATGATTTCCATATCCACTTCACGGATTCCATCCAATTCGATTTGAAGATGTCCTCGGGTCGGATTGGGGAAAATACGCAGATTATTATCTTCAATTTCATCCGTCCCTACGATCATGATGAATTCACATTCAGATATTTCGGTACATCCTTCCAATGTGATTTCAACTGCATAATTACCGGAGACCGTTGGCGTGAACGTTTGCCCGTCTTCACCTATTATCTGATTGTTTCCATTATCACAATCGAGCCATTGATAAGTGGCATTGGATTGATTGGAAGTCAACGAATTCCCATTCTGGGACAGGGTGTTGTCCACATCCAAGCCATCACCGACATTTACAACCAGATATAACTGCGTCCAGCCATCTTCAGACATTTCATAATATATCCCGTCATGATAATAAGTAGTTCCGTTATAATCAATAGAAATATCGCAAGTCGTCAATTCTATGGTTTCTGTCTGAACCGGATAAGGTCTTTGAACCATATGGTTAGATAGATCCGTTATGATTGGCGGGTTGAAATCGAAATAAATTGCTGCCGAATTATTGATTTCCGTCCCATCCGGCAAATCAGCTATCTGCTCAACCGTAAAGGTAAGGAAGCCATTACTTTCCGGTTCGTTAGTTGTACTATCGGGCAACATGATATCATTGAACGTCCATTGTAATACCCTAGGGCCGTACATCTCGAATTCATAGGCATGGCTCGACACTCCAACCTGGACTGAAAGTATATCCAGTTCATCTTCCAATGTATCCCTCACCACTACCGTAAATGCAGTATCGGTTCCCGTATTCTGGAATCGTACCATATATTGGATTCTCTGGTTGGGAAGGATATGGTTTTCCTCTCCCACCCCTAGAGGGAAGCCCCTCTTGTCGTTGGGATCATAACTATTGGTGACGGCACCACAGTATATATCCAAGAATCCGTCTTCGTCATCCAAAGGAAATTCATTCATCCTTGAAAGGACGGTTTCTCCTCCACAATTCTCAACAGTTGCATTCGGATGGGAATTACCGGGATGTAAAGGGTGTTGTGGTACGGTCAGATGCAATGATTCGCCATTAGCCGGAAATGAATAGGTAAAAGTCGATCCCCCCTGCAATTGAATCGAATCCGTTTGGAATATTTCCCCATCTATATAAATAGTTACCGGATGCAAGCAGGTCATATCCCCTTCTCCCGGTTCCCCGGTATTGGTTATTTCGAATATGATGGTATCCCCCTGACAGTATCCTTCCACATTCAAGCTCGATTTATCCCATTCTGTGGTACAGGGAGTCGAAGTAGGAGGAAAAGGATCCGGAGTATCATCCAATGAACAGGATTCAACAGGAAACAATTCTGCCGACATACAAAGAGAAGTTCCTGTCAAATCCAGATTGCAGGAAACGGTTGCATCAATCACAATTTCATGGCAGATACCCGGGTTCATATCACCCAAATCAAAACGATATTGATTATTTCCTAAATCTGTAAACGGATATGTGGCGGCTTCCAAATAGATCGCAGTATCCAATTCAACTATGACATAAGGATCTGTTAATGCTCCGGTAGCATTGCTCAAATTACACGCTTGGATATATATTTTCTGCCTCTCAAAACAAGGGCGGATAAAAGGCATATGGATACTTACTTCAGGAAATACGCAAGGTTCAGTAGAATAAATTCCTAATTGAAACATCAATAATGAATCATCTTCACCGGAAAAAGAGAAAGGGATAATTTCTGGACATGTAGAAGACCACTGGCCGGGTGTTTCATATTCAAAAGTATAATCTCCAAGTGGGAGAGAATCCAATTTCCAATAGCCATGGGAATTGGAAGATATTACCCTATCTAATGGTTTTATTAGACCAAGAAGTGCAAAAGTAGGTACGTTTTCTGTTTCATCGTAGATACAATCCTGATTATAATCAAAATAAAGTTGGCTATAAGGCCCACAAAAAGGGGACGCTAACATTTCATCAATGGAATTGCACCCATAACTGTTATTTAAAATATAAAAGGCAAAAGCATCAGGATTTATAAATTTTTTCATTGAGCAACAATCATACAAACTATAATTATCAAATAAATTGATATATCCCCCTTCAATTGAATTAATATTAGATAAACCATCCAAATCGGTTATAGCCGGATTAGAACTTATACCTAAACTCCCTCCAACCGAAGTTAAATTTGACAAACCATCAAGATTCAGTAAATTAATATTACTGCCAATTACCAAATCTCCACCAACAGAAGACAGGTTCCCTAAGCCATTCAAATTTGTTAGTTCGCTATTACTCAATATTTTTAATTCTCCATTAACTGATGTAATTTTCGACAAACCATCTAAATTCAAAATTGAAAAATTATTTCGCATTTGGATATTACCATTAACAGATGAAAGGTTTGACAAACCATTTAAATTCATCAAATCCTGATTCATTTCTATATTTAGATTGCCCTGTATTGATTGTAAATTCGTTAAGCCATCAATATTCTTAAGATTTGGCATATTAGCTATGATCAAATTATCATTTATGGAAGTAAGCCCAGACAAACCATCTAAATTTGACAAAGCATTATTATTTTGAATTATCAACTGACCTTCTATCTGGTTAATATTCTCAAGTCCATCTATATTTTCTAAAGTACCACAATGTTGAATAATAAGGTCACCACCTATAGAATTAAGATTTGTAAGTGGAGACAGATCAGTTATTGGAGATCCATAATTTTCATAATATTGGATTCCCAAATTACCTGTGATCTCCGTTATATCGGGATCAAAAGCATCTAATTCTTCTTGAGATGAAAACAATATATTTTGAGAAAACAAAGAATGAGTTAGACAGCTAAAAAGTATTGATAAAAATACAAATAGAGTAGTAAAAAAATTCCTGTTGACAACAGTATTAATGGGAGACATTTTAAAATTGTTCATTGTAATGTAGTTAAAAGGTTATCAAGTTGGTATTTCGGATTATAAATCCTCTAATATAGATCTTTTTTTGTAAACACAAGATTAAGCTGGTTCCGGATCATCAATGAAGTGATTCAATACAAAAATAATAAAAAACCGGAGTTGCTCGAAAGCAACTCCGGTTTTTAAATTCCGAAAGAAATCTTTTTTATTTCCTGATGATTTTTCTGACAACCGTAGAACCGTCTTCGAAAGTCATCCGGATAAAATATAATCCTTGGGGATAAGTACTAGTACTTAGAGTATGTTTAAAATAATTTTTCCATCAAAACAATTTCCTCACCGAAGACAAATCGGTAAAGATATTTTTGAGGACATCCCTTTTTATTTCATGTCTTCCTTCGAATTCGTGTATTTCGAATTCGAGGTCGTGTTTTTTTGCCAATTCCAATTGTCTTTCCTTGAATCCGAAGGGAAGGAATTCATCTTCATTTCCATAAACGAATAATAGCCGTTTTTCTTCCAGATAATTTTTAACCGATAGAAAATCGACATCATGGGCCAATTGTCCGGCCCACAGGATAAAATGTTTCATAGACGATTTTG
>JAHDFN010000310.1 GCA_020628145.1 Saprospiraceae bacterium
TACGGTTCTCCATCTAGCTATATAGAATGCTTCGAATGGTTTTTGGCACCAACAGATTTAAATGGAAACAATCCAAACGTAACGCTTAGTCCACATGTTATTAATAATTCATGGAGCTGCCCGGAAATGGAAGGGTGTTTCCCCGAAACATATAATACCATGAAAATGGTTGTGGATCGTTTGAAGGCAGCAGGAATTGTTGTGGTCGTTTCGGCAGGAAATGATGGAGGTCAAGGATGTAGTTCTGTCAACACACCGGCGGCTATTTTTGAAAATAGTTTTTCAATCGGGGCGAGTAACGATCAAGATGTACTGGCGGGCTTTAGCAGCAAGGGGCCTGTATTGATAGATGGCAGCCAACGGATGAAACCCAATGTATCTGCACCGGGCGTGGGGGTTCGTTCATGTACACCCAATGGAAATTATTCTTCATTTTCTGGCACAAGTATGGCAGGCCCGCATGTAGCAGGCGTTGTAGCTTTGATGATTTCTGCGAATCCCGATTTAGCGGGACAAGTAGAACAAATCGAAACGATTTTAGAACGCACATCTATTCCTATTTCCAGTGAGGGAGAATGTGGAGGTACGGATATTATGGAGCGGCCTAATCATATTTTTGGTTGGGGAAGGGTTGATGCTTTTGCAGCCGTACAAGCGGCCATAAATAAAGCCTATAATTTTAATGATCATGGAATTTTCGTTTTCCCAAATCCGGCGAGGGATCATTTTTCGTTTTTAGTTCCAGAAATGGAGGGTGTTCTAGAAATAAAGATTTGGGATTCGAGCGGTCGTTTGATGAACCAGTTCAAGGGAACGGCTGAAGAAAAAAGATTTGATTTAAATATATCCAACTACCAAGCAGGCATGTTTATTTATGAAATAAAAAATAATGGAGAAAAATATAGGGGTAAATTATTGAAATTATAATGGGAATAATTGCCCGATGTTATCCGAATAAAAAATCCCTGATGGTTCTCCATCAGGGATTTTTTATTTATAGTCGAATTAAATCTTATTTATTTACGACCATTTTTTTAGAAATGCTTCCTTTTTCATTACTGATGGTATATACATATACACCGTTGCTCAAATTAGACCCATCATATTCGATTCTATTTTCACCAGAAGCAAATTGATACATAGTCGAACTGATTTCCTCCCCCAATAAATTGAAAACGGAAAATTGATATTCACCTGTATCTTCCGCAACAACATCAATAGTTGTCATTTTACTGAATGGATTCGGGCTAGCTTCTCCCAAACTGATATCATTGGAAATATCGTTTGAACGGTTGGTGCAATCTGCCGCACTTCGCAATTCAATTACATAAGGGTCTAACGGAAGCCCTAGAGGATTGAATGATGCATCTAAAGGAGGGAAACCTAAGTCTTGATTTTGTGGTAAAGGACCCACCGACCCTGCAAAATTAATGGTAATTTGTAAAGGGTAATTGCCCGGAGCATTGGTCGCATCAGGTGTTCCCGTAATCTTGAAGCAACTGGTAGCACCTCCCGGAAATATACAAGAAGAAGGATTACATTCGCTGTATGACATTCCGTTGGGTAAGCCCGTAATAGATACCATACTGGCTTGGTCCACTCCTAGCGTTCCAAGTACAGGAATATCAAAACTACTAGGCACGACAACAGACAAAGTGTATTCGTAACTCTCTCCGATACAGGCAGGGATCTCAGGAACCGGTCCTAGACCTTGTAAATCTACGGAAGGTAATGGGTGTAGCCCCCATGTAGTAACCGTTGCATCGGCAGTACATTGCCCTAAAGCATAAAAATGAAGACTCATGATAAAGCCTAAAAGTGTACATATTTTTTTCATATTGAATTTGTTTATAGTTTGATGATGAAATGTTATCCAATAAAAATAATCAAAAACGAAGCAATATTAAAATGTGGATGTCAAATTAAACCTAAAACCTTTAAAAGCGGGTTCAAAGCGACAGATACCTCCTGTACATACTACACCTTCCACTTGTTTTACATAAGCAAAACTGAAACGGTTGGATTTGTAATTGTACGCCAAGGAAACCGTAGGATAAATATTATCTTTCCAATATTTGGATTTATCCAAATTATACATGCTCGTAACGGTGAAAATCCAATGAGGGGCTGCACCAAGCTCCATCAAACCAAAAACCCATTGCCCAAAATCTTGCTCTGTGTGCATGTATTGGGCTTCTGTACGTAAGGATATTTTCTTAGTAAATTTCTTTAAGAAATCTACATAAACAATTTTAGTTTCAACAATCGGAGCATTCGGTTTTACTTCGTACACTTCTTGGTTGTATTGTTGATATTGGAACCCTCCTACGATAGAATATTTTTTGGGTTTCCGGTAACGGGTATTGAAATGGATTTCCCGATACAAATAATCTGCCCCAAACTCTTCGCTTCCGATTTTGTTGGGGATGAAAATATTGGCAAAATCAGTATTCAGGTATGAAATATTGCTATATGCTAAATTGAAATTAAGTGTTCTTTTCGGAGAATATTTTACTTCGAGTTGGAAGGCATTTTCTCCAATTTCTTGTGTATTTGGATTGTATCGGGATGTTAAACGATAGGTATTTTGGGGAGCCAAAGGTGGTAGGAAATGTTGGTTCCCAATAATGCCACTTTCAAGGGGGGAGGTCTTCAGGTTGAAGTTTTCGGTACGTTTATATTCTCCGGTGATGCTAAAGCCTTTTTGGGAATAGCCCAAAGAAGTATATCCTACAAAACCACTTCTATCCACCATTAAATCAAGAAAGGGATCATAAATGGCTTCGTGTGATTTGACGGCGGTTTCAACATACCAAGAAATATTTTTGTAGGTCAAGGTATTATAAAGAGTGGCGGCATATACATTGTATTTAGGAATGAAACTATCTACCGGTGCATAAGTGTTGATTTCCGCTACAATCAAACCCATCGTACCATCATCCAAGGTACGGTTGACGACTCCAACACCTGGAGCAATAGAAATCGATCCTTCCTCATTCGACCAAAAACCATCCAAAGCAATTCCTTTGAAAATAGGGCGATATGCCCTTGCTATTATATCTTCTCTGTTATCGGCGAAGGGGCTTTTCTGCCTTCCGGTAAATGCCTTGATTTTTAATTCGCCAGCATCCCGTTCAAGTAAATCATAGCCTAAACGGATACCCACCATGGCATTGTCAATGAAAAGGGGGCGTTCTTCATAACTCCTGAAAATGATACCCGTTCCAATCTGATCGTATATATGTCCAACTGTAATGTCTAGTTTGTTGACTTTTTTCCGGATTTGCCAAAACCCCAATCCTTGGGCGGAATAGGAACCTAGTGGGTTTTTCACATTCGAATTCTGATAGGCATCGAAACGCAAGCCGAAATCAAAACCTTTATAGCGATAATTGAGATTGAGCCAAGCTTCGCCTCCGGTAAGTTGATTGTCGTACTGAGGGGTATTCGATGCACCAATGGCAGAATCTCGTAAGAAGAAATTGGTGTTGAGTTCCAAACTTCCCGAAAATACGCCTTGATCTTGTGCTTGCACATGAACGATTCCTAGTAATAGAAGGAAAAGCACGAATCTGAATTGCTTTGTCATCTTGTTTATAGTTCTGTAGAAAAATGATACTTTCTCCATTCCTCCCTAATGGATAAGGCAATATTAAACAAAAAAAATGGTTCGCCACAAAAGGCTTGAACCTTTAGTCAAGCAATCTTTATTTTTTCATTTTCTAGAAAAAAAAATGGGGTATGACTTGAATATTATAAAACAGGCAAGTATATTTGCAATCCGTTTTGAAGAAATGCGGCATTTAGGGCGATTAGCTCAGTTGGTTCAGAGCACCTCGTTTACACCGAGGGGGTCG
>JAHDFN010000311.1 GCA_020628145.1 Saprospiraceae bacterium
TTCCAAAATTCCTCAGTTGTCTTACATAAAAAACATTTCGGGATAACATCTAATGCTCAAAACATTTATAGCCCGAACAACTATATAACAAAAGAGGTCAGTGGTTATCCGCTGATCTTTTTTATTTTTGGGTTTTGAAAAATAAACTATAGCGAAAATGACATTGCAGATAAAAAATCTTGAAGAGCATAAATCCGCAACACAACAGGCCATAGAAAATCCCGAAGGATTTTGGGAAGAACAAGCCCGTACTTTTCATTGGAGGAAGAAATGGGACAAGGTGTTGGATTGGGAATTCGATACACCTGCGGTGAAATGGTTCGTAGGGGCGAAATTGAATATCACAGAAAACTGTTTGGATCGCCATTTGGAAATCAAGGGAAGCCAGGTAGCATTGCTTTGGGAACCTAATGAAGCAGGTGGAGCCGCCAAAAGTTATACTTACAGGGAATTACATGCGGAAGTTTGCCGTTGTGCCAATGCCTTGAAGGAATTGGGAATCGGAAAAGGAGATCGTGTGGTTTTTTATATGCCGATGGTTCCGGAATTGGCAATTGGAGTTTTGGCATGTGCCAGAATCGGAGCAGTCCACTCAGTGGTCTTTGCGGGTTTCTCTGCTCAGGCATTGTCTGATAGGATCAACGATGCACAGGCTAAAATGGTCATTTGCTCGGATTTCAATAAGCGGGGAACCAAGAACATTCCTGTAAAGAAGGTCGTAGATGATGCTTTAGCCATGGGATGTCCGAGCATCGAAACCGTTCTGGTACACAAAAATACCGGTGAAGAGGTGGTTGTCGGTTCATTGGATAAATGGTGGCATGATTGTGTCCCACACCAATCTGCCGAATGCGAAGCGGAAGAAATGGATGCCGAGGATATGCTATTCATCCTTTATACTTCCGGATCTACCGGAAAACCGAAAGGGGTGGTGCATACCTGTGGCGGATATATGGTCTATACCTGTTATTCCTTTAGGAATGTATTCCAATATAAGGAAGGAGATGTCTATTGGTGTACCGCCGATATCGGTTGGATAACCGGACATTCGTATATCGTTTACGGCCCTCTGCTGGCGGGTGCGACAACGATGATGTTCGAAGGTGTACCAACTTATCCGGATGCAGGGCGTTTTTGGCATATTTGCGAAAAGCACAAAGTCAACCAATTCTATACCGCACCAACCGCTATCCGTGCCTTGATGGCCAAAGGAGATGAATGGGTGGACAAGTATGATTTGTCCTCTCTCAAGGTCTTAGGGACGGTAGGAGAACCGATTAATGCAGAGGCTTGGCATTGGTACGACCAAAAGGTCGGGAAAGGTAAGGCTCCGATTGTAGATACATGGTGGCAGACCGAAACGGGTGGGATCATGATTTCCAATATTGCAGGAATCACTGATGCTGTTCCTTGTTATGCTACCCTTCCCTTACCGGGAATACAACCCTGTCTCATGGATAAGGATGGTAACGAAATCGAAGGAAATGATGTGGAAGGTCTGCTTTGTGTGAAATTCCCTTGGCCATCGATGATTCGGACAACCTACGGTGACCACGAAAGATGTAAGAATGTATATTTTTCCGCATTCAAGGATATGTATTTTACAGGCGATGGGGCAAGACGTGATGAACAAGGCCGTTATCGAATCATCGGACGGGTGGATGATGTCATTAATGTTTCAGGACACAGGATCGGAACGGCGGAAGTGGAAAATGCAATTAATCAACACAGCAATATCGTCGAATCCGCAGTCGTAGGGTATCCACATGATATAAAAGGGCAGGGCATTTATGCCTATGTCATTTCAAATCATCCCGTAGCGGATGATGAAGAGTTCAGAAAAGAAGTAAGGGCTACGGTAACCCGCGAAATCGGTCCCATTGCAAAACCGGATAAAATCCAAATTGTATCCGGTTTGCCAAAAACCCGATCCGGAAAAATCATGAGGAGGATATTGAGAAAAATCGCCAGTGGCGATACATCCAACTTAGGAGATGTTTCCACCTTATTGAATCCCGATGTCGTAGAAGAAGTTAAACAGGGAGCATTGATTTGATTTTAAAATCTGTTTTCTATTAAAGCCGTTGGAAAATTCAAAGTGAATTCCCCAACGGCTTTTGATTTGATGAAAATAAAAGAAGCTTGTAAGGCGATTTGCTGTAAAAGACCTTTTACTTTTTGTTTGGAATTTTGTTTCGTTTTTTTAGTTAAAATTTTGAAGATTTAAAAATGAATATTATCTTAGGTTTGGATAAACACACACTCCCCCATATTTTACCCTCCCATATTTTATCACATTAATTTTTTAAAACATGTTTTAAAATTACCTGTAAAGTAATTTTATGCACGTGCGTTTTTTGAATATTCGAACAGTTGGTTTTTTATTTCTTTTAATATGGAATGGATAAAAATCATTCTGGTGATTATTTAGACAACGGACTTGCACACACGATTTTACATTTTATTATTCAACCTAATATTTTATTCATGAAAACATTGAGTTACACCTTAATGTTCCTAGCTGTGCTATGCTCGGGAACAACCTTCGCACAAATTACTATACAAAAGGGACACCCTGGACAAGCTCCTTTGTACCGTGCTTCCTGTTTCGGTTCGACGAGTGCTTCCATAACCCCCGGTTTTACGGATCTGAATGATGATGATATTCCGGACGATGGCACTTCCATCGAAATTTGTTATACTATCGATGGCTGGAACGCTACTGCGGTAGAAGATTGGTTGCATGGTATCCAGGTCGATATGCCGGCGAATGGATTTGATTTGTCAACCATTACAACCACATCACTTCCTCCAAAAGAATATACGGAGTATTGGGCCAACCTCTTCGGTTCCCCCGCTCTGGAATTCGCCGGCTTCAGTACCGGCGACTGGTTGCTTCGCCAACCGGATGGTTCCGGTGTGAATGCTCCTTATGTAGATTTCGGATGGTATTATGATGATTATGTAGATGCTTCCCATAATAGTGGCAAATCTGCCGGATGGGCCTCTTGTTCCGGATGTCCTACAGGGACTTCTGTTTTTGGAGGAGGTTCTACTCCAAATGCCAACCCTTTCGATAATTTCGGATTGGCGAATACTTTTTACGCCCAATCGAACCTCGGTAAGGATCCGGCGGCACCATCATCATGGACATTCTGTTTTTCCGTTGTAATGGATTGTGATGGTGATTGTGCTACGAATCTGCCAGGAGATGTTACTTTTTATGGACAAGGAGATGGAACAACCGGTGGTTGGAGTTCAAGTACTTGTACCGATCCCGGAGAAACCATCACTTTTTCAAACTTATTGGCTATGCCGGTAGAAATGGTTTCCTTTTCCGGGAAGCCCAAAGGGGATGTCAATATTTTAAAATGGGAGACAGCGAGTGAAATCGAGAACGATTATTTTGAAGTAGAGCATTCATCGGATGGAGAGCGTTTTACGACATTGGATAGGGTGAAAGGCTCAGGTACAACCACCGAACACAAGGTTTATTCATATGAAGATAAAAAGCCAGCTGCATTTTCATATTATCGTTTAAAACAAGTTGACTTAGGTGGAACTTTTGAATATTCGGAAATTATTACGGTAAAAAGGGAAAGAGTAAGGGATTTGACATTAGCACCGAACCCTGTTTCAGGTTCACTTAATTTGATTTTGGATCTGGATCAGAATTCAGATGTGAAAATTCGAATTGTAGATGTGTTGGGTCGGACGATTCATCAGGAAAATCCGGGATTGATTGATGAAGGGGTGGCTTATTTCAATATAGATGCTTCCAACTTCGAAACCGGTGTTTTATTTGCGATAGTAGAATTGGATGGAGAAGTCATTACCCGTAAATTCTT
>JAHDFN010000047.1 GCA_020628145.1 Saprospiraceae bacterium
CTTCGGAATTACACTGGGGTACAATAAATCCAACTATAGGGTTTTCCACTCAGAGAATTTCATATTGAATGATAGTATAAGTACAGCCAAATCCATTACAGGGCCGGGCTTCAACCTCGGTATCGTTACTAATCTTAAAGTAGGGGATTATTTTGATTTCCGATTGTTACCAACACTTTCCTTTTCCGAAAGGAATCTCCTTTATGGTGATGTGAAGGACCGGAACGAATCGACTAGGAAAGTAGAGTCCGTTTTTGTGGAAATTCCTTTCCATGTCCGATTGAAATCCGCCCCTTACCGGGATAAGCGAGTCTTCCTGATTGCCGGTGTAAAATATGGTTTCGATGTGGCGAGTGACTCAAAAGCCCGACAGGCCAATGAACTGGTCAAGATTTCACCTACGGATTTTGCTGTGGAATATGGAGTTGGTGTACAATTCTTCTTTCCGTTTTTTATTTTCTCTCCCGAATTTAAGGTCTCACAGGGAATCAGTAATGTTCTGCTAAGGAATCCGGAGTTGGAAGAATCCAATGTCTTGGATAAGGTATTGTCCAGAACGTTTACCATTTCATTACACTTTGAAGGATAAAATGCTTCCTTTTTCGTCTCCGAATTATATAAAGTATAGGTAATCTCCTTATTCTTGCCCTAACCAATTATAAATTATAGTGGAAAGGGAAAAGAAACAGGGGATTGCATGGCAAATCATTACCTATATCGTCGCTATTGCAGTGGCTTTGGGTGTCGGATATTATTTCAGGGAACAACCCGTATTGTTACATGTATTGTATGCTGATATTGCAGGGACCCTGGTTGTTTTCCTTTTTTCAAGAATATTCCATAATTCCAGTTTTTACGACCCTTATTGGTCTATGGCTCCCATTGTCATCGCCAGTTATTATCTCTTTCAGAGCCAATATGCCGAATCGGATAAGTTGAGGAACATCATCGTTTTCGTACTCGTCCATTTTTGGAGTTGGAGATTGACATTCAATTTCCTTAGGGGATGGAAGGGCATCCGACAGCAGGACTGGAGGTACGATGACTTACAAAATAAAACCGGCAAGTGGTTTCCACTGGTCGATTTATTCGGGATACAACTCTTTCCCACATTAATGGTCTATGCCGCCTGTCTTCCTCTTTATTGGATTTATTTTTATGGAAATGGGACATTTGGAAGTCTGGATGCCCTGGCCGCAGTGATTACCCTCGGAGCTATCATTGTTGAGATGGTGAGTGATAACCAATTGAGGAAATTCGTTCTTGCAAAACATGAAAAGGGAAGTACCTTGACTTCCGGCATATGGGCCTACTCCCGTCATCCCAATTATTTCGGTGAGATGATGTTTTGGTGGGGAATATTCCTTTGGGGCTTGGCGGCTTGTCCTTCTTCCTGGTATTATTATGTTGCCGGCGGTATTGTCATTACCTGTCTTTTCTTTTTCATCAGTGTCCCTATGATAGATAAACGGATGATGGATAGAAGGGATAACTATGGGGAAATCATGCAGAACATATCGGGGATCATTCCATGGAAACCCAAAAAACGATACTGATTCCCTTCCCTTCGGATAATTAAACTTACCTTTGCAGCCATTATATCACAGGTAATCGAGAGAACATGGAAACTTTTGCGGAGTTAGGATTGAAAGAGGAGGTCAATAAGGCGTTGGAAGACTTGGGTTTTGTCAAACCTACTCCCATTCAACAAAAAGCTATCCCACACCTTTTGGGATCTACTTCCGACTTGGTAGCATTGGCACAAACAGGTACAGGGAAAACAGCTGCATTCAGCTTACCCATTATAGAACAGGTAGATATCAAAGACAAAACGGTTCAGGCATTCATCTTGAGTCCCACCCGTGAATTATGTCTTCAGATAGCCCGTGATATAGAATCTTTTACTAGGCATCTGTCCAAGCTTAAAACCATTCCTGTTTATGGAGGGGCTAAAATCGATACACAGATAAAACAACTCTTGGCCGGCGGCCAAATCGTAGTCGGTACACCCGGGCGTGTTTGCGATATGATACGTCGTAAGAAATTGGATCTATCCAAAATCAAATGGGTCGTTCTCGACGAGGCAGATGAAATGCTTTCAATGGGATTCAAGGACGAGTTGGATTTTATTTTGGAAACGACACCCGAAGAGAAGCAGACTTTGTTGTTCTCTGCTACGATGCCCAAGGAAATTGCCCGTATCGCTAAAAAATACATGACTGATCCTTTGGAGATAACCGCAGGACAGAAAAATGTAGGAGCCGAAAATGTTACCCATGTTTACTACATGGTCAAACCAAGGAGTAAGTATCAGGCATTGAAACGTATTGCCGATGTCAATCCGGATATCTACGGGATTGTTTTCTGTAGAACAAGGCGGGAAACCAAGGAAATTGCGGATATGCTCATCCAGGATGGCTATAGTGCCGATGCTCTTCACGGTGACTTGTCCCAGGCACAAAGAGATGTGGTCATGCATCGTTTCCGTTCCAAGCACCTTCAGCTATTGGTGGCTACGGATGTGGCTGCAAGGGGAATCGATGTGAATAATCTGACCCATGTAATTAATTACAGTCTTCCTGATCAGGTGGAATCCTACACCCATCGTAGCGGTCGAACCGGCCGGGCCGGAAATAAGGGGACTTCCATTGTGATTTGTTCCAATAGGGATAAACATAAAATCCGTAGGATTGAAAAACGTATCAATAAGAATTTTGAGAAAGGGAGTATCCCTAAGGGAAGGGAAATCTGCGAAATCCGTTTGATGAGCATGATAGACGGCTTGAAAAAAGTGGAAGTGGATGAAGAAAATATCAATGAATTCATGCCCGCTGTTTTCGAAAACCTAGAAGGACTGACGAAGGAAGATGTGATCAAAAAATTCGTTTCCGTCGAATTCAATAGAATATTGGCCTACTACAAAGGAGCCAAGGATTTGAATGTTTCAGATGATAAGGAAAGGAAAGACAATAAAAAAGGTGGCCGCCTGGAATATACCCGTTTCCATGTCAATGTAGGTAAGAAAAATAATTTGGATCCACACCGTCTGATGGGCTTGATCAACGAATTTCCTGAATTGAACAATGTGGCCATCGGACAGATAGAAATATTCAAGAAATTCACCTTCTTCGATGTAGATAGTGATTATAAGGCTGCCATCCTAAAAGCTTTGAGTAATGCCGAATTCGAGGGGATTGCTTTGGTTGTTGAACCTGTGAAAGCACGACCTGAATATTCACAAAAGAATAGAAGAGGTTCACGTGATGACAAGGAAGGACGTTCGGGTAGAAGAGGCAAAGGGAGTAAAAGAGCATACAAAGCCAGTCGTAATTTTAGGAAAAAGAGAAGATAAGCCTTCTTTCTCCAATTATCCGACTATAACTTTTTTCATGTACGGATATCAATAGTATATTTGGAGGGAACCTATGAAAAGGAACGAAATCATATACAAAACGATTACCCATCCCCTTTTCGTCTTTCCGCTTATTTTCATCATGCTTTTGATGGGAAATGCAGGCGTACCTCTGATTGATCAGGATGAGTCGGCCTATGCCCTTATCGGAAGTAGCATGGCCGAAACGGGCGATTATATCAACCAGATGTATCTCTGGACGGATATTCATCGGAAACCTCCGATGCACATGTGGTTCATTTCCTTTTTTGTCAAATTGTTTGGAAACCACGAATTCGCCATCAGGTTCAGTACCTCTCTTTTCTCCTGGGGAACCTTGCTATTGATTTATTGGTATGGTCGGGCCATGTATCATGAGAGAATTGCCACATCCGCAGCCATCATCTGCGGTACTTGTTTCCTATTCCCCGTTTATGGTAAAATCGCTTTTACAGATGGGACGCTCCTATTCTTTGAAACATGGGCTGCTTTCTCACTGGTTGGACTCATGCAATGGAAAAAATACATCCATATCATAATGTTCTGGGTCGCTATTGCATTTGGAATATTGGTCAAGGGGCCTTCAATACTCATCTTCATAGGAATATTCGGTTTTTTGACGCTCATTCTGAATTCGAATAGGAGAAGGTTGCTCAGGACACATCCTTGGTTTTATCTTCCCCTGGTACTTTTGCCGATTGTTTATTGGGGATATCAATATTGGCAACGAGATGATGGCGAAACAATTTCTTGGATGCTGGATTGGTATGTTTTCAAAAGAGGAAGCGGTGATGTGGTTGTAGAAGGACAGACCGGCCCACCGGGTTATTACCTATTGGTTTTTGCATTTGCATTTATTCCCTATTTCAGATATTTCCTTCCGGCTTTATGGGAAGGAATCAAGGGGCTTTTTCTACGAAGGAAAAATCCCGAGTTATTGATGCTATCCCTTTGGATGGTTTCCGGTTGGTGGATATATGAATTCATACCAAGTAAATTACCTTCTTACGCATTGGCCAGCCTTCCGGCAATTTCCATCCTCATGGCACATGAAATGATACAATTGTCCGATAGGCGGATTATTTCCACAGGTTTGAAAACATTGACGGTTCTGGAAATTCTAATGACATTGGGCTTAACGGTTTTGGCCTATTTTTTCAGTAAGGATTATTTGGGGAAGGATGCTGCCCTAATGGTAACGATGACGGTTGCTTTTCTTCCTTTGGCCAGCATTACAAGTTTCATACAACAATTGAGGAAACATTTCACACTCTCCATTTATTTCCATTTGATTTTTGTAGGATTGTTTTGGCTTACGGCTTCTTTTTTCATTTATCCCAAACTAGGAAAATATTGGAATGGCCCCAAAAAAGTCGCTCAGATGATCAGCGAGGAATATGCAACCGTTCCGGATACCATTTTCATCGATCATTTCAAAGGTAAGCCGTGTAGTGTTCCTTATTATCTGAAGAAATATAATGATGTCGAAGAAGTGTATGTGGTTTCCGGCTGGTTTGATGCTCTTAATAGATATCAATCCGAGAATCCCTTTTTGGGAGTCGTTCTTCCTGCATCAAAAGATACCCTTTCCGCATTCATTCAAACGGAATATGACTATGTCCATTCACATCGGTTGGATAGGAAGGAGCAAATGGGGTTCTATATTCTCGATAATGGCAAATTGGAAAAATAGAGATATGGTTTTTCATGAATCACCCTGCTTTTTCGAATTTCTTCTTGATAAAAGGATGGCTGAAAACGGATAGGATGATTATCAGCACACCGATATAAAAATATGTTCCTACTTCTTTGTTTTCCTGGAAAATCAACCAAGCCAGGATAATTCCATATACGGGTTCCAGATTGACCACCAGTGTAGAGGCAAATGCTGAAAGATGTCGCAATGCCCTTAATCCCAACACATAGGCGAATGTCGTACAAAGAAGAGCAAGGATAAGAAGATAAACCAAATCGTATATTCCATTGGGAAGGAAAGGGGAGGGACCCATCCATTGGATAAATATTGGAAAAATAATACTCAGGAATAAAAGACCGCTACCTAATTCGAAAAATGTCATGGCGAAATGATCCAGCTTCGGATTATTATCAATTACCTTTTTATTCAAAATGGAAAACAATGCGGCAAGAAAGGCAGACATCAAACCGAAATAAACCCCGAGTATTTTTTCCGAAGGAATGAAATTCACGACGAAATACATGCCGGGAATAACGAATAACCCCAACATCATTTCATACCAACGGTGCTTGTATTTCATAATAAGGGGTTCAATCAGAGAGGCGAAGAACGAACCGGTTGCCATACAGACCAGGCAGATCGAAACATTGGAATATTTGATACTCCCGAAAAATAAAACCCAGTGCAATGAAACGATGATTCCTATTCCCATGAGCTGGAGAATGAGTTTCCGGGAAAGACTTCTAAAGCTTTTCCAAACAACCGGGAATAGTAAGAGACTCGCACAGGTGAATAACAACCGCCACCAAACCAAAGCGATTTCTTCAAGGGAAATCACTTTGCCCAGAATAGCGGTAAATCCCCAAAGGAAAACAGCGATATGTAATTCCAAATAAGCCCTGTTCGTTTCCGATTTCATGGATTTATTGATTTGTGCCACCACTTCCTAATCCCGGATAACCGATTTTCCGATAGAGATCTATAAACGGTTTTTTCTGCTCCGAAATGTTCTACCCCGATATTACCCATTGCCGTATTGAAATCGAATTTTGTCGGTTTGCCCGATTGGGATTGGATAAACATGTCAGTTAATTTCCATAGTGCTTTACGACCTTCTTCTCCCTGCCAAGCAGGGATCATACTAATGACTCGGCCATGACTGAAGGCAAAATAATCGACAGCTAATAGTTCTCCTTCAGGGGAGCGCATCGCTGATGGGAAACCGGTTCCCCGATGCATCAGATTATAAATAATCCTCAGATAAGTATGCTTGTCACGCTCACTGGAATGGGGAGAGTGCTTTAAATAGAAATCGGTTAAATCTTCCGGGGAAATAGAAGAATCAGCAATGTAGTTTTTGTATTTCCTGTCTTGTAAAACTTCCAATAATTCTGGAGAATATCCCTTGACGATTTCTTCCCATCCCGTTTTCAATAATAAATGATAATCGGATTTTTCTTCGTATTCGAACCCTGTTAATGCTTGCTGACCTATACCTTCATTAAAATTAATTTCCCTTATTTTATAATTCTCAGGAATGGCTTTTATGAAGTTTGAAACACGGGAAGGAGAAAGAATGTGAATGGAAAACGGACCGGACCTAGGAAGTAGGGAAGGTATATGCAATGCTTCAGTCCCTCCCTTCATTTTCTTTTTGATCAAAGGAAAAACAGATTCATAATCCCCTTCAACCAAGGCATCCCATTCCTTGGCCACATTATCCAAGTACCAAGTATATCCGAACAAGTTTCCGTTATTGGCAAAATGGACGCAACTGTCCCATTTGACCTTATCGATATTCTCCCTTTTGATGAGTCTGATATCCATATTATTAGTCTTCTCCACTAAAATTACCTTTGGCAATAACTGCTAGGAGCATACCTGATATGATCATACCCAGCCGTATCAATAAACCGACCAGTCCTCCCCAGTTGTCTATCCAGGTCAGAAAGTAAACCTGTACACCTACCACACTCAGTATGAGGGCATACATGCCAAAGAAAAAAAGGAAGAAACCTAATATGGTCATTAATGTTTTGCTTCGTGTACTCATTTCCATCCGGCAAATTTATGATAAAACCCATAGATGCCGAAATGGTTGATGAAATCAGAACATAATGACAGACGGAAAATGTATATTTGTATCGACAACCAAACTATTTTCCGATGATTCGTTTGATAGAATGCCCTCGGGATGCCATGCAAGGCATCAAGGAGTTCATTCCAACAGAAAAAAAGGCGAAGTATATCAATCAGTTGTTGAAATGTGGTTTCGATACGATTGATTTCGGGAGTTTCGTTTCTCCCAAGGCGATTCCTCAGATGAGGGATACCGCTGATGTCCTTTCCTGTTTGGAATTGGACAATACGGAAAGTAAACTGTTGGCTATTGTGGCTAATAAACGGGGAGCGGATGATGCTTCTCAATTCGATGAAATCCGATATTTGGGGTATCCTTTTTCAATTTCCGAAACCTTCCAATTAAGGAATACCAATGCAACCATTCGTGAATCACTCGGAAGGGTGGAAATGATACAGGAAATCTGTGTCAGGCATAATAAGGAAATGGTACTTTATATCTCAATGGGATTCGGAAATCCCTATGGTGATCCTTGGAATGTGGATGTGGTACATAAATGGACTAAGGAGGTAAGCGATATGGGGATCCGCATTATTTCCTTGTCGGATACCATCGGTGTTTCCAATCCTGAAACCATCAGCTATTTATTTGGAAACCTTATTCCCGAATTTCCGGAAGTAACCTTCGGTGCGCACTTGCATACCGAACCCCATAATTGGAAAGAAAAAATAGAAGCAGCTTATAATAGTGGTTGTCATCGTTTCGATGGAGCTATCAAGGGGTTTGGTGGTTGCCCTATGGCCAAAGATGACCTTACCGGCAATATGCCCACCGAAAATGTGATCATGTATTTCAATGATTTGGAGGTAGAGAATAATATCAATATGGATGAATTCCTCACTTCTATGGGTTTGGCATATGAAACCTTTCCGGAAGAACATCCTGCCTAAATGAATAAATCAGATAATGACTTGCATTGAAATCCAATTTGGTACACCTGCCTTCGATGAGGCATTGAGATTGAGAGATGATATCTTGAGGAAACCTCTAGGCTTGACCTTCGAGGTTGATGATATTGCTCAAGAATATAGAATGTATCATCTGGGATGTTATAATGCCGAAATGGAATTGGTCGCCGTACTGGTTTTGAATCCTCAGGAAGAAGGTGTTATAAAAATGAGGCAGGTGGCTGTGGCCGATACCTATCAGAAAAAAGGAATAGGTCGGATATTGGTCATTGCGTCAGAAGAATTAGCCAAGGAAAAAGGATTCAACCATATGATGATGAATGCCCGTGAAACGGCCGTTCCTTTTTATAAGAAATTGGGATACGAAAAATATGGACGTAAATTCACGGAAGTGGGCATCCCCCATTTCAAAATGAAAAAGGATTTGCGCTGAATTCCCATTTTTTCTTTTCCAACAAATGCTATTAGCCTAGTCAATATGGACAGAATATGGTTTGGCAAGCCTGCTTCTCATTGAAAATGCTTGGTCGGAAAATCAGGGACAACTCCATTCCTCCGTTAGAGTTGGAGGCGGTATTTAAAGTGGAATTGTTCATATCGTAGCTGAATGCCAATGACGCTATTTTGTAGTCGATCCTTATCATGGGAATGAAAGCATCGGAAGTCCTATAACCTATTCCACCTGAAATTGCGAAATCTTCATTGGCTTTCCATTTAGCCATAATACTACCTGTTATTTCATTATGTGGTCCTTGATACATGAATACTACGGATGGGATGATGGAAAGGGGCAAATCTTCTCCGAATCCGATTTCACCACTTCCCTGGACGACCCATCTTGAATATAATTTTTCACCATCATCTCCAAGGAATGATACATTGGGTTGATTCAAATGGTATGCTCCTACGCCGAAGCTTACACCTGAATTCTTACCCAAAGCGATGGAGAAATTCAAGCCCGCAGATATGTCCAAATAAAATAACGATGTTCTACTGAACCCCACTGGAAAGTCCGGTATCGAAACCTTCCCCATTGTATTGGTTGTCGAAATATAGTTTATCCGGATTAAAGCCCATTTGTCCACCTCCTACCATTAATCCTAAGCTGAGATAGGAAGGTTTCCCTTTATTACTCATCGACTGATGATAAGATAGAGCTAATTGGGCGATGGTCGTCCTGAATTCGGAATCTCCCGCCTGATCATTCAACAGAAATAAACCCCCTCCGAAATAACTACAGCTTTTTCCAAAATACTTGGGAATTCGCATGTCGTATGATAAAGCAACCGTTTGGAAAGGAACAGTTACACTACTCCATTGATTCCTATAATTGGCGGTAAGCCTCATGTCCCCTGCAATTTGTCCTGTTAAGGCCGGACTGACCCATAAAGGAGTATGCTGGTATTGGGAAAAATGGGGGTCTTGGGCATGTAAACAAGCCAGCCCTGAAAATATTGCGATTATGGTATATAGAATTCTTTTCATCGATATTCTGTTTTATCTGATTACGGTTACATTGCCTTTGTTGAATAATTCCGATCCATCTATGGGGCATAAACCCTGTACGTAATACACATATACTCCGGGGTTAACGGGTTTCCCTTTATGTGTTCCATCCCAACCGACACTGATGTTTTCGGTTTCGAAAACCAATTCACCCCAACGGTTATATACCCTGAAAATCAGGATATCCTGAATACCGGTTGTTCTTACATACAATACATCATTATTACCATCTCCATTGGGTGTAAATGCATTGGGTACAGCCAAATTGTCGGGAGAACAGACTGCAAGGGGTTTGAGTTCTGTATGAAGAAGGGTTTTACAACCTGTTTCCAAGTCGGAAACCAGGATATCATAATAGGCCGTACTATCTATAACCGCAACCGGGCTTTGGCAATCGTAACAAGTCAGACCGCTTTCCGGTAACCATTCATATCCATACAATGCAGCAGGATTTTCAACTTCAATATTCAATTGTACCGGGTTTCCCGGATAGAAAGTATATACGGGGTAAATACTGGCATCATCAGGAAGCGGTTGTACGAATACCGTAGCCGTAGCCGTAGCGGAAGGACAACTCCCCAAACTTGCCGTTACGGTGTATGTTGTTGTATCTGTAACAAAAACCTCAGGGTTATTGGATGTCGGGTCGGATAATCCTTCTGTTGGTGTCCAACTGTAAGACGAAGCATCACCATCTGCAAAAAGGAATGTAGTATCTCCAAGACAAATAAAGGCATCTCTCACCGACACAGATGCCGAATCCAAGACTCCAACAAATACCGAATCTACTAAAGAGCATGAACCACTAGAGGATGTCAGGTAGTACCATGTTGGTTCGTTTACAGTTGCTATGGGATTCAAAATATTGGGGTCATCCAAAGATGATGAAGGAGACCATGAACTGGTTCCGAAACCTGTACCATTGAGTTGAATATTATCACCTCTACAGATATCGGAATCTTCACCGGCATCTATATTGCCGATGGGTATTACATTCACAATTACGGTATCTGTAATTTGACATCCCGCAATGGGATCGTTGATCGTAACTGTATATGTTGTTGTATCGGCAGGGGATGCTATAGGATATGGGCAGAACACACAACTCAAGTCTGTAGATGGAGACCATGTCGGATTATTTCCGAACCCACCATAATCCAATGATACCGTATCTCCTTCACATACAATCCTATCAGGGCCTGCAAATTCCCGGGAAGGGTCGAACACATCCACATCTATAGTGTCTGTGGCAAAGCAGCCGCCCGGGCCCGTAACAGATACAATATAGGTTGTAGGAATTGTTGGAGTTGCGAAAGGATTAGCACATTCATAACAACTCAATCCCGGACTGTTGGTGTCCCATTGATAGCTATCGGGAGTGGTTCCACCACTAGCGATAAGTTGGATGGTTTCCCCTTCACAAATGGCCGTATCTCTTTCCAATCCGATATTGGGAACAGGGAATGGTAATACATCCAGAGTGACTTGTGCTTGGTCTGTACATCCGTTGGGATGGGTAATTGTGATAGTATAAGTAGTTGTGACTGTGGGGGAGGCTGCCGGTGTAAGACAATCAGAGCAACTTAGGCTATTACTGTTATCCCATGATATGCTTACCCCTTGTGGATCCGTCAATATTTGTGCTTCTAATTGATAAACCTCTCCTATACATATGGTGCCTCCGGGTAATGTAATGACATCAGGGACGGCTAATACTTCTACTGGGTTGTCTATGGTATCTTTACATCCGTTTTCTGTTGTGACTTCCAAAACAACAGTATAGCTTCCGGAGTCGGCATAAGTGTGAGTAGGATTGGTTAAATCCGATGTCGTACCATCACCAATATCCCAATCCCATTGGGTAATTACACCGCTACTAACAGATGATTGATCGGTGAATACTACATCCAAGGGGGTACACCCTGAATCCGGTGTTGCTTGGAATTGTGCTACCGGTTTCGGTTCTATTACGATATAATCCGGTTTGATAAGTGAATCGGTACACACGCCGTTACTTACTGTCAATTGTACATCATATTCGCCAAATGAATTATAGGTAAGTCCGCTAGGGTTTGGATCATTGGATGTTGTCGGGGTCTGCCCTTCCAATTCCCATTCTAATAATGTTATCGGGATACTTGATGTTACACTACTGGATAAGTCAGTCATTCCTCCATCGCATAAAAGTGTATCGGTTGCCATGAAGTCTATTTCTAGACTTTCTACGATAATTAGACTATCTGAATCGAAAACCTGATCGCATCCCAAATCATCCACAAGGATTAATGCAGGCTGGTAGGCACCTGCTTCGGTATAGGTATAAACAAAAGTGTCTTGAGCCACGATTATAGCACTCGAATCGATGCTGCCATCACCATAATCCATGATATGGAGTACAGGAGCCAAAGAGTTGGTTACAAAGGTAACCGTAAGGGGGACACATCCTGAATCAGGCTCAAACCCGAAAGAACCTACCGGGCCTTGTAATTCTATATATTCTTCTATGAGCAAAGTGTCTTTACACCCCGAGGGGCTTGTAGAAATCAAAGAGACATCGAATACTCCTGCTCCGGTATAGACATGTGATGGTTCATCTGCATTGGATAATCCGGTATTGTCCCCAAAATCCCAGGTATAACCTCCTGAAACGGAATTTTGGGATTGATTAATGAAATTTACAATTAATGGAGGACAGAACCCAAAGGTTGTATCTGCTTCAAAGTCGGCAACAGGATCAATGACATTCATATAATTCGGAATACAGAGCGTACTATCACAACCGGATTGGTTTTCAATGGTAAGACAGACATCATATACTCCTTCGGCAGCATATGAATGAACCGGATTGATATCTGTAGATGTATTGCCGTCGCCAAAATCCCATAGATAGGAAAGTGCTTCTCCTATATCAAGGTTGGTCGCAGTACTCAAATTAACGAAATCGACTTCTTGACCTGTACATGCAACAGTATCACTAAAAAATGTGGGATATACATCTTTTACGATAATGAAATGACCGGCTGTGGAGACACACCCCAATTCATCCGTAACCCTTAATCTAACCCGAAACGAATCGGCATAAGTAAAGGTATGGAGCATGTTAGGCCCTCCAATTATCCATCCATTGCCATTATTGAAATTCCATTCCCATTGGTTGATATTTGAATATAAATCAAGGGATGCATCATTGAAATCAACTTGAAGAGGGGCACATCCTACCGTATCAGAATAAGTGAAATTAGGAAAAATCTTATTGGATGTTATGGTCTGGGGATAAACTAGAGTGTCGAAACAACCGAAAGTATCCGAAACAACCAATTGTAATTCGTTTGTATATTCCCCTTCCGTATATGTAATGGTAGGATTTGGTGAATTCGGGTCATCTATGATGGCATTGGGACTTATCCATTCATAAAAAACGGCAGAGGTTGATGTATCAATCAGGTTGATGGTAAATGGAGTACAACCTATGTTGTCACTAATAATGAAATCAGCAGTAGGATCAGAAATGTTGATTAATTGGATGGCCATTTCATCACAACCGGTTTCAAAATTATAAACGGTTTGGGTAACGGTATAAACACCAATATCCGGAAATGTAAAGGTCGGATTTCTTTCCGAGCTTGTATCCGTATCTATTCCCGGAACACCGAAATCATAGAACACTGAATCCGAACCTAAAGAGATGTCGGTAAAATAATGCAGATAAGGATTGTTGCATTCAAATGAATCCCTAAAGTCAGCACGGGGAGGAATAAGATAGACATAATCAGGTTTGCATAATGAGTTGGGACATCCATTTTGGAAAACCGTTAGGCATACTTCGAAAAATCCGGTGTCCAAATATTCATGTACCGGATTCTGAGCGAAAGAAACCGAACTTGGGCCATCTCCGAATTGCCAGAACCATTCATCCACATCAGGACTGGATAGATCCGTGAATGAGATTTCGGTATCGATGCAAGTGGATAAAGGATCTGCTGAAAATTCTACCGCCTGTGGTATTCCTGTCTGAATATAAGAGAAGAAGGTATCGGTAGCTACACAACCGAAATCGTTGGTGACCTGTAGTATGACATCATACTCTCCGGTATCTACTGCATTGACGGTTGGTGATTGTTCATTGAATGTGCCAATGCCGGGAATAGTCCATACCCAGTCATTGATAGGAGCAACCGAGGTTGAATTTTCCATCAGGGTTACCGTAATGGGTACACATCCCTCAATGGAATTATTCAATAGATCCACATCTATTTCTTCAATTCTGATGGTATCCATAAAAACAACCTGACATCCTCCTCCTGCTGTAGTAATGGTTAATGTTACCGGATGTACCCCTAGTTCAGTAAAGGTGAAACTAGGATCCGGTTGGCTGGAAGTCCCTAAAACAGGGTCGTCTCCAAAAGTCCATTCGTAAGCAGATATGGCACCACCGGATGTGATGGAATTAAAATTGACCGTATGGGGAATCTCACATCCTACGGGATTGTTATTGGTGAAAGAGACTGTAGGTATATTGTCAACAGTGATACAAGTAGGATCTGTAACTGTGCCGACACAGGCTCCATTATCGGCATTTAATGAAATAGGATAACAGCCGGGAGAAGTGAAAACATAGAAAGGATTGGGAAGGGTAGAAGTACCGATGCCGTCGCCAAAATCCCAATTCCAACTGATTGGATTGCCTTCTGATTGATCCGTAAGATAAAGGGTGTCTCCCAAGCATAAGGAATAACTGCTGACACTGAAATCCACGGCACTACCGATATTGATATAATCGTCAAGTATCAGTGTGTCATTACATCCTGTAATGCTATTGACGGCAGTAATGGTGACATCATAGTTTCCTTGGTTGCTCCAAGTAAGGGGTGGCGGATTGTTCCCTTGAAAAAAAGGAGTATTGGCTCCCTCGAATTGCCAGGTGAAATCTATATTGCTAGCACCGGGGGTGATATTGTTAAAATCAACAACCAATGGTGGCGTACAGCTGAAATTCTCATTAGCGGTTACTTGGATATCGGGTTTGAAAAAAATCTGTACGGGCTGTATGGTGGTTACGGGAGGGCAACCATTATCATCAATTACTGTAAGAGAGACATTGTATGTTCCTCCGATTTGAAAAGTATGGCAAATTTGCCCCGGAGTACAATCGTTCACTACAGTTCCATCCGCAAAATCCCAAATACATTCGATGAGATTACCCGATTGCAATGTCGTTGTATTTTCAAAACAGATTTCTTGTGGGGCACAACCCGAACTAGGGTTGAATGTAAATGAAGGTTCGGGTAAGGGAAAAATCGTAATATAATCGGTTTTGCATTCCGTATCGCTTTCACCTGTGGTATTATTGGTTGTGGTCAGACAAACCGTATAAGTGCCGGGGGTACTGAAAATATTTCCGGGAGAGCATTGGTTGGAGGTGCCCGGGTTAAAGTCCCAACTATATGAGAAATTGCCTGTGCAGTTGATGAGGTTGCCTCCGTCCGTACTAAGGTTTGTGAATGTAATGGTTTCGAAATCACATCCGCTTAGGGTATTGGCATTAAAATCAGCCTCAAGTTGTCCTGATAAATTGAAATGGAAAAATAAGAAAATAGGGACAAGGGTTAGGTATATTCTTTTCATACGAAGACGTAATTATTTCTCAATGATTAATGGTTCTCCCAATTGGCACAAATATGGTATTTTTATATATAAAAACGAAAACAAAACCAGATACAATACTTTAATTACTCAACTCTCATGCCTAAAGTATTTGTTTGTCGTGTAATTTGCGACAAAGTTCTCTTTGGGGTGACATTTATGTGGTTTGAATTCGAATATATATTTATATATAACAACAAAGTACCCTTTGGTTATTATCCTTTGCGGGATAATCCATTGCGTTGAATTGAATATGGGAAAATGAATCAGTTGATTTTGACGGCTACAACCTCTGCCCTCCTCTCTTTAGATGCCTCCGGGCTATAAATCGAATTCCTCTCGTCAGAAATGACATCGCTTATCCCCGGAGGAGCCGTTATTTCACCAATCGGTAATTCTTCGATTTTCAATTGCCCTTTACGAATGAAATCCTGAAGGATTCCTCCTTGATATTCATTGAAGAAATTCAGAAGGGAAGAAGTCCGTCTTTGTGCCAAATATTCATTGTATTTGGTTTTGGCACGGGGACTGGTAAAGCCCTTGACTTCTATGGTTACTGATTGCCCTGCATTCAGTCGTTCTAAAACCATACTGCTTAGCAATTGTAAATCCGAATATCCTTTCCGAACGTCATAGTTGAAAAAATCAGTCAATCGAGACATTGCTTCTGCCTTTATAGAAGCGTCTAAGCCTATTGGATATTTGTCATAAAAAACAGGCTCTCTTTCAAGATATTCATTATACGCTTGGGCATATGATTTTATTGTGCGGGTGCGGGTCGTTCTTTTATCGGGTTCATCATTGTCGAAGTAAACCTTTACGGGCAATATGCTTTGAAAGGTGATGATCGGTGTACTTTTGATAGGGGTAGTTGGTATGGGTTTAGGGATCGGACGAGGTGTAATTGTAGGTTCGGGCTTCGGTTCCGGTTTCGGTGTTACGGTTGGATTTGGGCTAGGTTTCGGTGTTGTAATGGTCGGTTTGGGAGTAGGTTTCGGTTTGGGTGTTACAACTGGTTTCGGTTCAGGAGTGGGTTCTGGTTTTGGAGTATCATTGGTGACCAAAAGTTCCTCTTCTTCCGGTAATTTCAAATCATACAAGTCATTACAACATGCCGGATCATCCTTCAACATGGATTCCGATTCGGGTCGGTTGGAAGAAACTACGGCTTTTTCCATTTCCGTATCCTTCCAGAAATAAACATCATTATATCCACTATTTACAGGCAGTCCCATGTTGATGGGATTCGACCAACGGCCCATCCAATCAGAACGGAAAACATCGAAATTGCCAAATCCTTTACGGCCGTCAGAACTGAAGTAAAGCCTCGGAGTTTGAGAAGTATTATCCACACTTGGTGTGATGTCATCAAATGGAGTATTGAGGGGAGAGAGGTTTATCGGGTCGTCAAAAGTATCTCTTGTTCTGCTTTTGGCAAACCAAATATCCAAACCTCCTTTTCCTTCCGGCCGATTGGAAACGAAAAAAAGACCCTTCCAATCTTCCAGGGCAGACCAAGCAGGCTGGGTCTGTGTGAATCCCGGCATATTGATGTTTTCAGGGAGTTTTTCTGATATCCATCTTCTTCCGTCAAAAATGGAATAATAGATTTCACAATTCAAATCTACCGTATTGACATAATCACAAATTGTGAAATACATGGTTTTATTATCCCTGTTGAAAGTAGCATTGGCTACATTTTTATTTTCGGGAATACCTTTGATTTTTAATGGCTTTCCTCTTTGGGAATCCGGATTAGTTGAAAAAATGATTTTGGCTAATTTCCGGTCTTCATCCACCGTTTCATCATTGTATTTCAGGGAAGCGAAAATCAATGTGTCGGTAGCCCAACTCCCGGCAAATTCGGAAAATTTGGAATTGATTTTCTTACTCATCCTTTTAATCTCCGTATCCGGATCCGCTTTTTGTTGAGCAGCCCAAAGACAGGCATCTGCTTCCATATCTGCCTTTTCCAAATCCATTTCACTACCGATGCCTTTTTTGAAATAATTGCGATAATATTCTGCAGCTTCGGCATAATCCCCGAGGGTTTGTTTCACTTCTGCCAGATAAAAATCCAATTGGGGGAATTCATTTTCATTGGATGATTTTTTTGCTTTTTCATAATGGGCTTCGGCAATGGTGAAAGCAAAGAATTGGTGGGCAGCCAACCCACATTTATAATGCAAACTAGGATCGGAATCCTTGATGGATAAGGCGTCCTGATAATACCGCATTGCAGAATAATAGTCCTTTTGGGCCATTGATTTTTCTGCGGCTTTCACATATTGACGATAAGTCTGTCCATAAGCAGATTGGATGAAAAACAAACAAATAAAAATCAGGTAGCCTCTCATATCCGGGAATTTAGAAAATCGGGCATGCCTTATATTCCGGCAATGGTTTGACTTTGGTTATGGTATGGATGATTGCAATTTCGGGGCCTCCTCTTCTATCCGTAGCGATTTTGAAATCCGAGATATTGACATCATAGGATAAGCCGGCCTTCCAACTGCCATATTCGATTTCTACCATTGGCATGATGGCATCTCCGATTCGGTAGTGTGTAGAAAATGAAATAGCTGTTTCCTTACTTTTTTTGAAAGAAAGATGATATCTCCATCCCAAGCCTATTGCGTATTCGGAATATGGGTTTTGTTGATGCATTAATCCACGTAAAAGAATATCCGATTTGCCTCCTGCTTGGAATGATGCATTGAAATATGCGGATATCCTAGTGGGCAGTTTGATACTGTTCCCTGTTTTGAAACTCTGCTCAGGCTGATGGAAATGAAATAAGGAACTGCCGATATCGAATTGTGTTCTTTTACTGACTTGGAATCTATAATTCAAACCGATTCCCATATCGGGGTATAAATAGCCGGTGTTTTCGAATGCTTCTCCTGTCGAGCTTTCAGGAACAAAAATGTCTCCATTGAATTGGCTATCGAAAGTCAGTCTATCATATTTGAATGATCGTTGCCCCATTCCGATATTCGCTCCGAGGGAAAATAAGGATTTTTTACCCATCTTCAGGGTGTAGGCAACAGATAGGATTGCCGTTGTCAAAGATAATTCACTATCACCGGCCTTATCCCTATTCAACATTAATCCTGCCCCCAAAACACCGTTTGGGGATTCCAATATTTTCATGTCGAACCCGAACCCGAATGTTCGGTATTGTACAGGGACGGTTTCCCATTGGGAACGGTAAATACCCGAAAAACGATAATCGGCAGACATCAATCCGGTCATGGCCGGAGATTGATATAAAGGATCATTATGGAATTGTGTATAATGGATATCCTGTCCCATAAGAGACAGTCCCGTTATGAAAAACAATAAAACCGATATGTATAATTCCTTTTTCAAATCAATATGGTTTTAGAGTATGTTTAAATTTTAAGCATACTCTTATCTGATTAAGGTGACATTTCCTTTTTTGAAATATTCTTCCCCATTCAGGCATTTCAATTCCAAATAGTATCCGAATACATCAGGTGGAAGCTCTTTCCCTTTATAAGTCCCATCCCAACCATTTTCCAAACTATTCGATTCGAAGACTTTTTCTCCCCAACGATTAAAGACAGCGATATACATTTCATCAATTGCGTTCCCCCTGACATAGAAAATATCATTACGCCCATCTCCATCAGGAGTAAAGGCATTGGGAACGAAAATATAAGGTTCCAAGCATAAGAAGGACTTAAGATAAACCGTAACATTGGCTGTATCTCTGCATCCTGCTTCGTCATTGGCAAAAACCGTAAAAGTCGTTGTTTCCAAAGGAGTGGCTATTGGATTGTAAATGGTATTGTCATCCAATACACCACCATTCGTCCATAAAAATTCTATTGCAATCTCCGAATCGGCATTGAGTTGTGAACTTTCACCGGGATAGATGGAATCCGGATCTGCAGTGGCAATCAGTTCCAAAGTATTCTGTTCGACACTAATGGGAATAAAGAAGGTATCCAGGCAACCATTCTGATTTTCTGCAATAAGGCTTACCGTCTGATCTGATTCGAAGAAAAAAGCGGGCATATCAGTTCCTTGCCCACTAATGATATTTTCCTCGGGAGACCATTGATAAGTCAGGATATCATTAGGATTTAGGTTATTGACCGCCAAGATGAGTGTATCAAATGAACAAATAACCCCTGCCGGAGGAACATCCAAATTTACAAAGCTTGAACCGACCGTGACTGAAGAAGAAGAAGAACAGCCTAAGTCATCAGTGGCAACTACATAATAAGTATTGCCTTCTCCGGGAGTAACCGTTATTTCATTTCCTGTACCCACAAAATTGGTCAGTAGAGAATCTGCATACCATTCCAAATCCTGGGTTTGATTAGAATTGGCAGAAATAGTAATTTCTTCTTCACATTCGATACCGCCACCGGAAGCCAAAACATCGACATCGTTTACCTCTACCTTGACACTATCCGTAAAAGTACAGCCTTGGTTATCTTCTACCGTTAAATAATAAGTCGTGCTGGACAAGGGCATAGCCGTCGGGCTGGGTGAATTGGGATCATCCAATGTGCTGGCAGGAGACCAGGTATAACTATAAGAAGGATCTGTTCCCGGGTTGAGAATCGCTTCATCCCCAATACAGATCATTGCCGAATCCTGTAATCCGAGATTCAATACATCGATTGAAATGATGTCCGAATGGGATACTTGGCAACCATTGGCTGCAGTAACGGTTAGAACGGCTTGATAAACCCCCGGTTCGGTGACATACCATATCGGATTCTGTTCATCAGAATTTTCCCCATTGCTGAACTGCCAATCCCATTCCACCAGTGTACTGATAGTGTCATAAGTGAGATCATTGAATGTGACCTGAGCCGGAAAGACACATCCATCATCTATACTCAAATCAAAATCCACGAAAAGAGACGGATATTGAACGGATATGGTAGAATAGGAAGTATCGACACATAATTCGTTAGGGCCGGCAATCAGACGGATATCATATGAACCGGTATCAGGATAAGTGTAAGAAGGACTCTGTTCTATGGATATATCATTTGTCGTATTGGGATCTCCAAAATCCCATACATAGTTTGGAGCATTCTCACTTTGATTATCGAAATCGACGGTGAAACCATCACAATCCACGGCGGGGGCGAAGAAGGATGAAATGACCTGTCCGCAAACACCTACGTTATATTGGAAATCCCTTTTCGTAACAGAAATGAGTTCCCCGTTCCTGTATTCTTCCACACATACACCTACGACATACTGACCGGTCGAGTCAGGCGTTCCGGTAAGGAAGCCGGTTTCGGAATCGATGGCTAAAGGTATTCCTCCCAGCATATTATGAATGCCATAATATGGAGATTTCCATACTACCGAATCAAAAGGAGGATTGAAAGGAGGGCAGGGTCTAGGGCCGCAGGGCATATCCGGGTCAAAACAATTAGGTACTAGATTACTGTTGGGATAACATGAAAATTCTCCACCATGAAACGGTGTGCATAATTTATATACGAGTGAATCCCCGTCAGGATCAATGGCCGCATGATCGAAGAGAATGGGTTTATCCCTACAGATATAATTGGGCGGCCAATACTTGAATACTGCATTGGAATTACATTCTATCAATGCCCTTTCGGTAATATAAATGCTATAAGTGGCTCCCGTACTATCAGGAGAGATGATATTGTCTATGGTATGATTTCTACAACATCTTTGATAAACAATATTATAACCTCCGGTACGAAAAGGAAGGGTGACCGTATCCACATAAGTGGTAACATCCACACAAACATTGGGAGGGACGACCAGACAGGAATCGAATAAGGTAGGATCCAAGGTGTCATCCAGAATGTATTCTATATTCACTACACCCAGTGTGTCTCCGAGGTTCTCTACCCGTTCGTTGTCATCACCGAAAATACCGATATGGGCCGGGTCATCGAAATTGGGAATACCGTTTTCACAGTCACGGAAAACAGTCAGTGTTATTTCATACTGATCATTGCCGAGGCATACGTAATTCATTTCTCCACCCACGATATGAGTAGACATTAATTGGCCGATATTGCAAAATAATAATGCAAAAACAACAATGACGGATTTCAACGAAATATAAGCGTATGTATTCCTATGCAGAATCATTCGGACGGTTTCTCATTTTATGAAACCTTAAGTTACACAACTTCCGTTTAAATCAAAGGCATCTCTTGCACATTTTTTGTCGTTATATTACATAATTGATTATCAATAGCCGAATTCTATCTTTCGGGCTTTCAATTTTTAATGTTAATTTTACGGCAAGGAATAAATTTTCATATACATCAAATAAATCCAACTATATGTCCAATCGTATCGTAACACTGGATGAATTCATCATCAAAAGACAGAATGATTTTTCATATGCAACAGGTGAATTGACCGGCCTTCTTCGGGATATCGGTGTTGCTGCCAAGATTGTCAACCGGGAAGTCAACCGTGCCGGTTTGGTGAATATCATCGGTGTGCATGGAGCAGAAAACTCGTCCGGAGAGTCCGTTCAGAAATTGGATATGTATGCGAATGAAAAATTGATAGAGTGTTTGAGCAATAGTGGAGAATGTTGTGGTATCGCATCGGAAGAAAATGAGGATTTTGTCCCACTTCCGCAAGTGGCATCCAAAAATGCCAAGTATGTGGTCCTTTTCGATCCTTTGGATGGTTCTTCAAATATTGATGTGAATGTATCGGTAGGAACAATATTCAGTATCTACAGAAGAGTGAGTGCAGAAAATGAACCTTGCAACCTTGATGATTTTCTTCAGAAAGGAGTGGAGCAAGTAGCAGCCGGATATGTGATTTATGGAACTTCTACCATTCTGGTATATACAACCGGAAACGGAGTCAATGGATTTACCTTGGATCCGAGTATCGGCGAATTCTGTCTTTCCCATCTTAATATCAGGATTCCGGAATCAAGTCAATACTATTCATTGAATCAAGGCTATTATAGCAAGTTCGATTTGGAGATGCGTAGGTATGTAGATAACTGTAGTGATGAGAATCTGAGGTTGAGGTATATCGGTACGATGGTAGCGGATATCCATCGTATTTTATTTCAAGGAGGGATTTTCCTTTATCCGAGTACCCGTAAATATCCGAATGGTAAATTGAGGTTGTTATACGAATGCAATCCGATGTCCTTCATCATGGAACAGGCCGGAGGAAAATCCATTACCACCCGTTTGGAACGAATCATGGAAATCCAACCGACGGAATTGCATCAACGGGCATCCATTGTTATCGGTTCGCCAAAGATGGTAGATGAAATGAAGGCCTTTGTAGAAAAATATAGCGCTACGCCGGTGGTAAGTTGATATTCGTCTTAAAATCAATTCCTAATGGAACATAAGGATGAATTGCCTCCATTCTTCGCTTCAAAATTGAACGAAGGAGAAGAGGTATTGTATCATAGTATTCCGCCCAAGCGTCCGAAATGGGCGGATAAGGTTGTGATGCCTGTTTTTGTCATATTGGCACTATTGTATTTTATCGTTCCAACTCAACAATTATACTTTACCCTTGCAGTGATTTTTATCATGTTCGGTGGTACGTTTTTAGTTTTATTCCATGTACATTATTCCGGTCAGGGATATTTGGTAACTCCGACCCGTCTCATTGTCGGAAATGATCAACAGAATGTGAAGAGTGTGGAATTCCGTAGGATATTCGGCTGGCATGTGGAAAATGAACGTTTATTTTATATCGGGAATTTTCCTTTTTATAATTCCCAGAATGAAATAGCTTCCGCATCTGCCATTGATCCACCTTACAGTCCTTATCAATTAAAAAAGGAAATTGTTCCTTATTGGTTTCCCGAATCTCCTTATGGTCGTTTGAATGT
>JAHDFN010000312.1 GCA_020628145.1 Saprospiraceae bacterium
TTGTTGGATTATGGCGCTAGATGGTATGATCCGGCCGTCGGGAGATGGAATGCCGTGGATCCTTTGGCGGCTAAATATGCAAGCCTTTCACCATATGGCTTTGTAGGAGGGAATCCAATAGGGAATAGAGAAATTGATGGAAGATACTATGTCGGTACTAATGGTAAGAAAGTACAATTAAGAATGGAAGGAGGGACTATCAAATACGGTAGCAATGCTTCTGCTGATTTAAGAACATTAATCGATGCAGCAAATTCAACAGGAAGTATGGAAGTATTGGGTAATATAATGGATGCGGGCATGAATAAATCAAGAATTCATACGAAAATTGTAAATGAACCTTTTACATTGGGTGAGGGAGGCTATATCACAAATGTACCTTTTTCTCTAAAAGGTAAGAGAATGGTTGGACTTCATGTTGCTCATGATGCAGATGGAAACGTTTTAAAATTTAATGCAATTACAGAAGATTTTGAGGGTACGCCCGCTTATGTGGACGGAGAAGAAGGAGTTTACAAAGAAGCAACTATTTTCGTTTTTGTAGGTAACATTGAGTTAGAACCAGGGGACGGAGGGAGATATTACGGAATTAATGATATTTCTTTATTAGAAGAAATTGCTCATACATTCAGCCATGAATCAAAACACAATACTGACAGTGAATTTATCCAAGACTTGAGAAATAGGAGAGAAGGCAAACCTAATAAGGGTATGGGGTCGCATGATACTTTTGAATCCGAAAATACGGATAAATCGCTGTATGAAGCTATAGTGAAGTACAGGAAAAAAAACAAGTAGGCATGCATTGATAGAATTATTAGAGTTAGGGGAAAAACATGATTTTTTTCCGGCAAATTCTTAATGTTCGAGGTCTGCTTAAATTTAGAAGTCTGTTTAAAAGTATTTCTTTTGTCATCCTCAGGTTTTAGTACCTTATGGATATTCGGAAAACAACACCCTAAAATGCCTAGAAGCCATCTCAAAACACTTTTATAATACAAAGGATATTTTTGAGATGGCTTTTGGTGAATCAGTATCTTGTTAAAAAAATACTACCCCAAAATCACCCCTTCGGGAAAATCTTTTTATTGTTGACCCTTTCTTCGTGTCTTCGAAGATATTCGGCATAAAGATTTTCCTGTTCGGACTTGTTCAATTGAGGGTTATCCGAATAAAATCCCTTTTCATTTCTTTGCCTGAACGCTTCGTATAATGTTACGGCACAGGCAACGGAAATATTCAGGCTTTGAACAAAACCGACTTGTGGAACAATGAAATTACCATCACATCGGGCGAGGGCTTCCTGGCTTACGCCATCCCGCTCATTCCCGAATAACAAGGCAACGGAATCCGTTAGATCCAATTCATGGAGGGATTTGGAATCACTATCCAAATGGGTAGCATAAATCTTGGAATATTTACTTTTGATATGTTTGAAACAGGCATCCAAATCATTATATAAATGGACATCCACCCATTTTCTAGCGCCGGCGGAAGTCCGTTGCCCCAGCGTAACATTGGTGACCCTGAAATCCTCCCTGGATTGCAGGATGAATATTTCCATTATTCCAATGGAATCACAGGTTCTCAATACGGCTCCGATGTTGTGTTGGTCATGCACATTTTCAAGGATGACGGTAATGTTGGGTTGCCGTCTGTGTATCACTTCCTTGAATTTTCTTATTCTCTTTTCCTGCATTTTTTTAAACTGTACTGTAAAAGTACACATAGGTAATGAATTATTAACTTTGTGGCAATGTCGAAGGATGAATTGTATATAAGGAGATGTTTCCAATTGGCCTTGAAAGGCAATAACGCTGTTGGAACGAACCCTTTCGTAGGAGCTGTTATCGTGTATAAGGATAAGGTGATCGGAGAAGGGTGGCATCAACAATATGGCAGCCATCATGCAGAGGTCAATGCATTTGCTTCGGTAAAGGAAGAAGATAGGAAGTACTTATCCGAATCAACGATTTATGTCAATTTGGAACCCTGTTTCCATTATGGGAAGACACCCCCCTGTTGTGATTTGATCCTACGTGAAAAAATAAAACGGGTTGTCGTATCTTGTGTCGATCCCCATCATAATGTGGAAGGGAAAAGTATAACCAGACTAAGGGCGGAAGGAGTCGAGGTAAAGGTAGGCGTATTGGAAGATGAGGGGCGATTTCTGATCCGCCGATTCATATCCTTACATCAGGAAAAAAGACCTTATGTCATATTGAAGTATGCGAAAAGCGAAGATGGCTTTATTGGCAGGATAGGAGAACGGACACCGCTTACGGGAGGATTGGCCAAGATCTATGTTCATAAATGGCGTTCCATAGAAACAGCGATTCTAATTGGAAAAAGAACTGCCGAGATCGATAATCCTAAGCTGACCAATCGGGTTTTCCACGGAAATCATCCGATTAGAATTATATTGGATGGAAAAGGGCAATTGGAACCCTCATTGAATATATTCAATAAAGAAGCCCGAACCATAATGGTATCCGAAAAAAAACATCCCGTAAATCATGTAGAAACTTTGGAATATGATTTGAAATCGAAGGGACTCAAGGGAATGTTGGAAAAATTGACCGATTACGGAATAAAATCAATCCTAGTGGAAGGAGGTCGTGAAACGCTTCAGACCTTCATTAGAGCCGGTTTATGGGATGAAGCCAGGATATTGACGGCTCCTATCTATCTGGGAAAAGGTGTGGAAGCCCCCCGATTGGACTATGAAGGTTCTAGACATGAAATACATTTGGAACCGGATCGTTTGGAAGTGATTTTCAGGAATCCTAAATATCATTCAATTTGGCAGCAGGACTGGCATATCTGATTTTAAGTATTATTTCTACGACCTGTATCAATCTAATCCTAAAGGGATATGGAAAATATGGAGTCAATACTTTCCGGGCCATTACCATTAATTATTTTGTATGTTCGTTTTCAGGGGCGATAGCACTCGGACAATTTCCGATAAAATACGGCTGTTGGAATGAGATCTGGTTCCCATATGCCTTGGCCTTGGCCTTTCTATTTGTTGTGGGGTTCAATATCGTAGCCAAAACGGTAAGGATTTTCGGTGTGACGGTCGGTTCCGTTGTACAGAAAATGTCCTTGGTCCTGACTGTAACCTTTGCGATTTTGTATTTTAAGGAAGAAGTCAATGCTATAAAAATAGTGGGTGTAATCCTAGCACTCCTTGCCGTTGTTCTCACCAATTATCCCTCAAAGGAAGAAGGGACGGTTACTTCACCCGAATTATTGAAAAGATTTTATTATTTCATCATCCTGACTTTCCTCATTGATGCGACAATCAGTATTGCTTTACAGTATATTGAATTAAGAGTGGCTCCTCAAGGGAACGATCCATCGTTCCTTATTTCCCTTTTCTTTTTTGCGGGAATGATAGGGGCATTGTATTGGCTGTATCATTTATTACAGGGACGAATGAAACCGACAAAAAAAGATTTCATAGGAGGTCTTGTTTTGGGTTTGCCCAATTTTGCTTCCTTGTACTTTTTAATGTTGGCACTGGGGCAGCCGGGCTGGGAAGGTTCTGTTGTTTATCCTATAGTCAATGTGGCCATTATTGCCCTTTCGGCCATTATGGCTTTTCTGATTTTTAAGGAAAAACTTTCGACTTTGAATAAATGGGGTGTGATGGTGGCAGTATTCGCTATTGTAGCGGTAGGTTTTTCGGTGCAGATATTGGAAATATTCGGCATGGGATAAAAAAAGAAAACCCTCACCTCGAAGAGGTAAGGGTCTCTAACCCAAACAAATAAACACAAAAACTACTTTTAAACAA
>JAHDFN010000048.1 GCA_020628145.1 Saprospiraceae bacterium
ATATGAAAATTACAAATACCGCATCAATATCGTTTTGGAACTGATGCGGCAGTTCAGATTGTGTTATCAACAAGGGATCAACGAAAACGAATTTATTATTCCTTCCCTTTTACCGAATGATTTGCCCGATGCGGTAAAAAAATGGTCGCCCGAAAAACAAATCACCATCAGTTACAAATATGAATATCTGCCCAAGGGCATCATCAATCAACTGACTTGTTTATTATTTGATAAATTGGAAGAAGGTGGTGTATGGAAAAACGGATGTATTATTTCTTTCGATAATGTCCGTGCATTGATTCAAGAAAAAAATCCCAATCTGGAAATTAAAATAGAAGGCAATAACCGAAGGGGCATCATTGCATACGTGTTGGATAAAATAGAAGAAATACACAAGAATTTCTACAAGGGGATTCATCAGAAAAAAAGTTATGATATTGTTTTGGAATGTCCTTGTGACGAATGTGTTTCCTCTAAGGCGGTTACACAAAAATACCCATACGATTGGTTGATTAATAAATATGAAAAAAAACCGGGTTGGACTTTAAGGTGTAATGAAAGCGGGAAGGAATTCGGGATTTCCGAATTATTGAATAATGTAGGTTTTCCGAAAAACAGGATTCCGGGAAAAAATAAAAAAATTAATGATGCGATTAAATCCGAAATCCAGAAATCAATTGCAGATGGAAAAACCCGGACAGCCATTGATCAATTGTTTTTAGAATTAAGAAGTGACAAGGCATTTGATGATATCGAAAAACAGTTGGTGATGATTTCCGGTAGATTTAGTCTGTACAAGGAAAAGGAAATAAACGATACCTTGACTCCCGGCGATAATTCTAAGAATATGATTAACCAATCATTACTCCGGCTTTTGGACGAGGTGTGAAATTATACAGGAGATCCGGATGAAGCATTTCATCCGGGGCTGAAATATTTTATATCTTTAGTTCCGATTATGAAAAAACAGAAGCCTAAAACACTGGTTCAAGCGAAACACATCCAATTGGGATTGGAAAAATATGGTGGAAAGGAAAGTATCGAGATCCAAAAGCATTTGGAAAATATCAATTGGAACTATACGGCGTACCTTTTAGAAGATGGCCGGGTAATGTTGGTTTACCCTGACAAGAGTTTTGGTATTTTGTATCTAAACAAGGAATTCCTTTTCCAGGATATGGAAAAGGAATCCCTCAACAATAAATCATTGGATAGCTTGTAATCAGAAACAAGGATAAACAGAAGAAACCGTTTGATGTGTTCTGCTTTCCAATGTGTTTTGCACACTTTCCGGTAAATTGGAAAATAAGTCCAATCCGGTTTTGGATTCGATTTCATCTACCGTCGTAATGAAGGAACTGTCATTCCAGTCGAAATCCGCAACAGCTTGAGAGTTGGGAATGTCAATGGCGATCACCATGCTTTGCCCATCGATGAAACTCAAATCATCACCGTCTCCTTCAGGAATGGCTATCGCTACCTTCCAAATCGAAGCGGGAACGGTTATTTCATTATCCCCATCTACAATCTTGGTTTTAAAACCCCTTTCACCATCTCCTCCTGTACCATAATTTCCCATAACGATATACAATTCCATTCCGTCGAATGCCAAATTGCGGAAATAACATTCCCATGCGACCCAGATTTCTCGATTGTGAAGTGGGGACTGTGGAACCATATTCGTCATGAAAAATGTAGCAGAATTGAAATTATCGGAACATAGCCGATCTGCCGATGGACAGTTATGCCCTCGATCAAAACCATTTGCACTAAAATTGTAGCTGTCAGCATCAGGAGTGTACCAGTCTGAAGGAAGGAAAGGGTTCTCCCTGAAATCATCCTGTCTGTTTCCGTCTCCGGTAAACCATTGGGTACTCAGATACCAACTCACCCAATTGGGAATCGCCCTATCCCTATTATAGGAAACGGCATATTCGTCCATTTCAAGAAGATAGTTATTCGGCATATTGATATCTGTTTGGGCATTACTCGGATTGCCGAGTAGTAAATGCAATTCGGCCAAATCGCCTATGGGACAATATTCTTCTATGGGAACAGAAGATTCGTCTTCCCTACAGGAGTAAACGAATAGGATGATGGGTAAAAGTAGTAAGGGAAAAATCTTTTTCATGTGTCTATATAATTTGACCTGATTCTTAAACAACTTCGTTTAGTAAATGTAATATGATAAAATTTCTTAATGGGTAAAAAATTAATGATATTATTAGATGTTATCCCGAAATGTTTTTTATGTAAGACCTAAGTACAGGACAAAACTTATTCAACGGCCTTGTCAGGTGTTAGTTCACCTGACAAATGCTAGTGAAATGGAGTGTGCGAGGTGAACAAACACCACGCACGGCAACTGGTTTTGTTTTTTGTCCTGTACTTAGATGTAAGACAACTGAGGAATTTTGGAAATAGGCAAGGCATTCGTCGAAAAGCGTAGCCATAGCTACGGTTGAGAGGAATAACGCAGGCATATTTTCAAAAGAACCGGTTGGCTATAATCAATCTTTCGTGATAACATCTATTATAGTTCCTCCAGGAGGAAGGCACCTGTATGGCTCTTTTTGGATTTGGACACTTTTTCAGGGGTTCCCTGTGCTACGATGGTGCCTCCCCTTTTACCACCTTCGGGTCCCATGTCTATCACATGATCAGCCACCTTGATTACATCCATATTATGTTCGATAATCAAAACCGTATTTCCTCGATCAACCAATTGATTCAGTACTTTTAAAAGCTGGCGGATATCTGCAAAATGAAGACCCGTAGTTGGTTCATCCAAAATATAAATGGTTTTTCCCGTATCTCGTTTCGATAATTCTTCAGATAATTTAACCCTTTGAGCCTCGCCACCGGAAAGCGTCGTGGCTTGTTGACCCAAAGTAATATATCCAAGGCCGACATCCCTCAATGTTTTCAATTTCCGATAAATAGATGGAATGCTTTCAAAGAAATCAGTAGATTCATTGACGGTCATATTCAACACATCGGAAATGTTTTTCCCTTTATACATGATTTCCAAAGTCTCCCGATTATAACGTTTTCCCAAACAGGTTTCACAATCGACATATACATCAGGAAGAAAATTCATTTCGATGACCCGTTTTCCTCCTCCCTTACAAATTTCACATCGTCCCCCTTTGACATTGAATGAAAACCGCCCGGTTTTGTACCCCCTGATTTTGGATTCGGGTAACTGGGAAAATAGATTCCTAATATGGGTGAAGACACCCGTGTAGGTTGCAGGGTTGGAACGGGGCGTCCTACCGATAGGCGATTGATCTATTTCAATAACCTTGTCCAAATGTCCAACCCCCTCAATGGATTGATATACGAGCGGGTTTTTCTTGCTTTTATAAAAATGCTTTCTCAGAATAGGATAAAGTGTTTCATTAACCAAAGTGGACTTGCCGCTGCCGGAAACACCTGTTACACAAGTAAAAGTTCCTAGTGGGATGGTCAGGTTGACCTTCTTCAGATTATTGCCTACTGCTCCCTTCAGTACAAGCTTTTCACCATTGCCCTTCCTTCGGCTGTCAGGGACATCTATCTTGACCCGGTTGTTCAAATAGGATGCTGTTAGCGTATTCTTTTTGAGGAACTCGCTGGGATGGCCCTCTCCGACCAATTGACCGCCATATTGGCCGGCTCCGGGGCCCAAATCAATCAGGAAATCGGAAGCCAACATGATGTCCTTGTCATGTTCTACCACCAAAACAGTATTGCCTATTGCTGCCAATTCCTTCAAGGCTTCTATCAACCGCTGGTTATCCCTTTGGTGAAGACCGATACTCGGTTCGTCAAGGATATAGGTAATGCCGGTTAGCTGGGAACCGATTTGGGTAGCGAGCCGTATTCTTTGGGCTTCTCCGCCGGACAATGTCCTTGCCGGTCGATTCAAACTTAAATAGTCCAATCCAACATGCAGAAGGAAACTTAAACGAAGCTTTAACTCCTTAATAATGTCCTTGGCAATTAGCATTTGTCTTTTGTTCAATGACTTATCCAGTTTGCCTACCCACTTGAAAAGCTCTGTAAGATCCAATTCGCTAACTTCCGAAATATTCTTCTCTCCGATTTTGAAATGGAGCGATTCTTTTTTTAATCGATGTCCATGACAAACCGGGCATGAATTCCGGGCCATGAATGCTTCTGCCCATCTCCTTACTCCTTCGGAAGAAGTATCCTTGTACCAGCGGGTCAACATATTGACAAGTCCCTCATTGGCCAGATGGTAATTGTATTCTCCTTTCCCGAATTTCATTTTTACAGCGAGCTTGTCGTTTCCTCCATAAAGTATCGTTTGGATGACTTCCTTGGGAATGTCTTTGATTGGAGTGGAAAAACTGAATTTGTATTCCTTGGCCATAACCCGCAATTGCTTAAAGGAATAATTATCCCTTACTTCTCCTAAGGGGGCTATCCCCTTCTCGTTGATGCTTTTATTGTCATCGGGAATAACCAGGCTGAGATCCACTTCCTGTATATGACCTAAACCTTTGCACTTGGGACAAGCACCGTAAGGGGAATTGAAAGAAAATGCATTGGGTGAAGGCTCTTCATAGGAAATGCCCGTTTCCGGACACATGAGGTTTTTGGAATATTGGAATATTTCTTCGGTTTCAAGATTCTGGACCATAATCAATCCCTTACCCAATTTCAAGGCAGTTCTCAGGGATTCGATAATCCTGTTTTTCCTGTCATCCGATACCTTCAATCGGTCTAAAACAAGTTCAATGTCATGTACCTTGTAACGATCAACCTGAAGGGCCGGTATCAAATCCATTATATTGCCGTCTATCCTCACTTTTCCATAGCCCTGCTTCCTATATTGTTCGAAAAGTTCACGATAGTGTCCTTTACGTCCTCTAACCAATGGAGCAAGAATGGCAGATTTCTTATTGTCGAAATGCTCTAGGATGTGATCAACGATTTGCTGTTCTGTGTACTTGACCATTTTCTTCCCCGTATTGTAAGAATATGCTTCTCCTATTCGTGCAAAGAGCAATCGGAGGAAATCATAGACTTCGGTAATGGTACCGACGGTAGAACGGGGGCTTCTTCCTGTTGTTTTCTGTTCTATGGAGATCACCGGACTCAATCCTGTGATTTTTTCTACGTCCGGTCGTTCCATATCCCCGATGAATTGCCGAGCATAGGAAGAGAATGTTTCCATATATCTCCTTTGGCCTTCGGCATAAATCGTATCGAAGGCCAAAGAGGATTTTCCACTGCCGGAAATGCCGGTAATAACCACAAGTTTATTTCGTGGAATCTTAACATTAATGTCTTTCAGGTTATGGACTTTCGCCCCGGTGACGACAATCTGGTTGTTTATATCTTCTGTATCAGTGGCCTTACTCATTATGGATATTTATTATGTAGTACATATATTATATATTGTTATAATTTATTTATAAATTTAAGGTATGGTTTTTGCTGTTAAAATAGTGTGAATCAATGTTTTCTGTTAGTAAAATGTTGGTAAAATGAAAAGCCTTTGCAAGCATTGGCATAATTATTGGCTATGCTTGGTTGAGGTTTTGTGAATTCTAATTGACCACCCCCTGAAAAACTTGGAAAACACAAAGCTAATGATGGTTATTAGAAATAAGAAACAATTTTCATTATGATGAGGTTAAAAGAGATAAGGCGGTTGTTGGTAATTGGATTTGCAATACTCCTTTTGGTTCCATCATGTAAAGAACCGGATTTAGATTTGCAGAACCCTGTAATGACAACAGAAAATGAACACGATCTAGGGGAAAGGCTTTATGAGATTTCCATGGGAAGCTTACCGGTATTAGCTCCGGAAATGTATCCTGTACTATATTCCTACATCGATCAGGTAATGGATATGGTGACGATTGCTTCTGAAATGAAAACCAAATTCAACTGGGACATACTTGTTTATGAAGATGATGTCAACCAAAAGGTCTTTATTTTGCCCGGAGGTAAGATGTTTATCAGTACGGGAATGCTAATCACATTGGAATCAGAACATCAATTGGTCGCTCTTTTGGCTCATGAAGTTTATTTTGCCGACAGACCCGATCAAAACGATAAAGGTGATTTGAGTTTGGTCATGCAGTATTTGAAAGAAGAGTTCGGAGCTTATGGTACCCGCACATTCTTGGATGTAATTGATATGGTTTCGGATCAAGGAGACGAAATGGTTGAATATGTTAAAAACCTGTCTTACGAACCATACCAAGTATTTCATGCCGATGATTTTGCAATGAATACCTTATGTAATAATTATCTTTATTCACCTTATGGGATTCAGGAAATATTGCTGATAGGAAATGAAAACAGTAATTTCCTTTGGTTGGATAACCGTCCTCCCGGCCGTGAAAGCCAAATGGTGGATACGGGCTATGACCTCCAAAGTAGGATGGCTAACTTGGAAATGTGGTACGATGGTTGTGGCAATGAGAATTCGGATATGTACACCAACAGATATAATGATATTGTTAATGTTTTAAGATAAGAAAATGTAACCTTTTAAAACCCCATTACCCCCTAACCTTTTGAATCCATTACCGTTCATATAGAACGGTAATGGATTTTGGCGATTTTAAACGTTTGTAACAATGAAAAAGACAAGAACTAAAACTCACACTCGATTCATGGCTGTTGCAGCAGTATTTCTGTTGGCATTCACGGCTTATTTTTCTTCATGTAAAACGGATGATTTATCGGTTTACAATCCTATTCTTACCGCAGAGGACGAAAAGGACTTGGGAGATGAACTTTTCCGAACGGTTATCAATAATCCGTCCCAATTCGATATCCTGCCTCCGGAGCAGTATCCGGAAGTCTATGATTACCTGAATTTAGCATGGTGGATGGTTAAGAATACGACCAATATCAGAGATAATTTTAACTGGGATGTTTTCGTGGTACATAATGATAATGTGTTACAGGCCTATACTTTTCCCGGAGGCAAGTTCGGAATATCTACCGGATTGTTGAAACAGTTGGGAAAAGAAAACCAATTACTGTCCATAATGGCACATGAAGCTTATTATAATGATAGGATAAATCAGAATGCAGTCGATGCCCTAAGCCCTGTTATGGATAAACTGAAACTGATGGTATCCGCAAATGATGGCGTGGGAACCAAGGTATTCAAGGATGTGATTAATGGTATTTCAGATAAGAATATGGACATGGTCGGATATTGTATGAATTTGAGTTATGAACCAAGAACGGTCTTTACTGCAGATGATTATGCAATGAATATGATCCTATGCCCCTATACTTATTCTCCTATGGGATTGAAGGAGATCATATTGATGGCAGAACAGGAAAATATTACGGGTTTCGAGTGGCTCAATAACAGACCGCCCAGTGTAGCTATTGACGATAACTCCAATTACAGTCTAGCTCTTAGGAAAGCACATCTGCAAAGCTTGGAAGCGGTTCTGCTTTCATCATCGGAATGCAGTAACAGCGAAGAATCTTTGGATAGTGATACTTATTTGGAAATGATGGAAAAACTGCCTTAGACTTCGGGGGATTCCGCATTCCTGATGATTAATTCAACAGCCTGCTCGATTTTATGCTTTTCAATGGACGGGAAGTCCTTTTTCATTTCATGACAGTAACGGCTGGCCAATTCGGTAGTGAACGGAATATGTAGGAATAGTGCATTCCCTTTCCTTTTGTTTTGTTTACACCAATAGAGGGAATGGTAGAAAATAAAATTACAATAATAATTTCCGGCATGATCCGAACGTAGGGCAGGAATATTATTAGAACATAACTCCCCGGCTAGGGCAATGGTGTCAATCGATGTTTTAAGGCCGGCCTCTTTACCCCAGTCATCATTGAATCCACCGTCTTTTAGGCTGTTGATGGCAAAGGTTTCCAAGTTCAATACGCTCGATGATGCATTCAAACCCATATTAAGGATGAAATCCGGTTGGAATTTATCCAATAAAGGTAGGTATCCTTGTTCTATGGCTGTTCGATTGACATCGAAAATCTTTTTTTCCAAAACAACTTCCTCCATTTGGAAATCATCTACGATCACCTGGGAAGGATTGGTGGGAAAACCCGAAAAGGGGCCGAAGCCGGTCAGTAGTACTCTCATATCAATGAGCCTCAAGCCAGTTTTCACCTGTATCCATTCCTACAAGGATAGGTACGGATAATCCTTCAATGGCATTTTTCATATTCTCTTCGATGATGGGCTTTACCTTTTCCAATTCGGTTCGTTTTACATCGAAAACCAATTCATCATGAACTTGTAGAATCATTTTCGATTCGATGTGGTGTTTTTTGAAATCCTCATGTATTCTAATCATCGCCATCTTGATCATATCGGCAGCGGTTCCCTGGACCGGAGTATTGGTGGCATTTCTTTCAGCATGACTGCGGATGACTCCGTTCTTGGAGTTGATGTCCCTCAAATGCCTCCTTCGTCCCAATAATGTTTCTACGAACCCTTTTTCACGGGCGGTTTTCACCTGATTGTCCATATATTTCTTCAGCCCTTCATATTGTTTGAAATAATTCTCAATCAGTTCACCGGCTTCTGTTCTTTTGATTTTCAATTGCCGGGAAAGATTCAATGAACCTGCACCATATATAATGGAAAAGTTAACTGTTTTAGCATTTCTTCGTTGATCCGCAGTTACTTCATCCAATGATACACCATATACTTTTGCAGCAGTTGCACGATGGATGTCCAATCCTTTTTGAAAGGCTTCCAGCATAGCCTCATCCTGACTGATTTCAGCAATCAATCGCAACTCTATCTGTGAATAATCAGCTGCAAGAAGGATATGATCTTTATCTCTGGGTATGAATGCCTCTCTTACTTTTCTGCCTTCTTCGGTACGAATGGGGATATTCTGCAGATTGGGATTGTTGGAACTCAATCTGCCGGTTGCCGTCAAGGCTTGGTTGAAAGACGAATGTATTCTACCTGTTTTAGGATTGATAAGTTTGGGGAGAGCATCTACATAGGTGGATTTCAATTTGGAAAGTCCTCGGAATCGAAGGATATCCGAAATGACAGGCTGGTTGACGGATAATTCAACTAACTTTTCCTCACTGGTAGAATATTGTCCGGATTTTGTTTTCCGCCAGCGATATGGAATTTTCAAATGCTCGAATAAAACCTCCCCCACTTGTCGGGGTGAAGCAATATTGAATTTCATTCCTGCAGATTCGTAGATTTTGGCTTCTGCCAATGCGATTTTTTTTTCCAATTCTTTTGAATATTCGGCAAGGAAAGCCGAATTGATATTGATCCCGTTGTATTCCAATTCGGCAAGGACTTCAACCAAGGGAGCTTCTGTGTTCCAATAAAGCTTATCCAGTTTTTCTTTTTTGATTTCCTTATCAAGAAGTCCTTTGAGTTGGTAAGTCAAATCGGCATCTTCACCGGCATATTCCTTTATCTTTTCAGTATCCACATCACGCATGGATAATTGTCCTTTTCCTTTTTTTCCGATGAGCGATTCGATGGAAACAGGGGTGTAATCCAAGTAAGTTTCGGAAAGGTAATTAAGGTTGTGCCTTAATTCAGGCTCAAGGAGATAATGGGCGATCATCGTATCAAAGATCTGTCCTTTTACTTCTATACCATACCACCTCAGAATCAGGAAATCATATTTGATATTCTGTCCTATTTTAAGAATGTTGGGATTTTCAAGAAGCGGCTTGAAAATAGAAACGGTTTGCAAGGCTTCATCCTGATTTTCTGAAACAGGAACATAGTAAGCTTCCTGCTTTTTGATGGAAAATGCCAAGCCGACCAATTCCGAATTATTGGCATCCAATCCTGTTGTTTCGGTGTCAAAGCAGATTTCCTTTTCCTGGGATAATTTTTTGGCCAGCTCTTTCTGGGCTTTGGGCGTATCTATATAATGGTATTTGTGCTTGACATTGTCAATGTTCTTACTAGCCGTAATGATGGGTTTTGGAGCAGCAGAAGGTGCAGAAGATGGTGACCCGAACAATGTGCCTTGTGTACCGGCTTGAGGTTTTTTTACAGGAGGAGCAGAGGTGGTTCCTAATATTTTATTGGCAATTGAACGGAATTCCAATTCTTTGAAAATATTCGTGAGTTCCTTTTTATTGAATTCGGAAATTTTACTTTTTGTTTCGTCAAATTCAATCGGTACTTCCAGATCTATGGTGGCGAGTTGTTTGGATAGAATACCTTGCTCTGCAAATTCTTCTACTTTTTCCCTCTGCTTTCCTTTGAGTTCATGACTGTTCTCAATAAGTCCTTCAACCGTATCATATTTTGCTAGGAGTTTTACAGCAGTCTTAGCTCCGATACCCGGAATTCCCGGAATATTATCCACACTGTCTCCTTGTAACCCAAGCACATCAATAACCTGCTCGACCCGTTGGATCTGCCATTTTTCCAAGACTTCTTTTTCTCCTAATATTTCTACTCCATTGCCGAATCGGGCAGGCTTATACATGAAAATATTAGAACTGACCAGTTGGGCATAATCCTTATCCGGAGTCATCATATACACGGTAAACCCTTTTTTCTCTGCTTGTTTGGCTATTGTGCCAATTACATCATCGGCCTCGTAGCCGGGTTTTTCCAAGATGGGAATATTCATCCCTTCTACAATTTTTCGGATATATGGGAATGCAGTCGTAATATCTTCCGGTTGTTCATCCCTATTGGCCTTATAGGCCGGATACATGTCTTTTCGGAAAACAGTCTTATCCGAAACATCAAAGGCGACGGCAAGGTGGGAAGGTTGTTGTTTGGAAATTACATCCCATAGGGAATTCACAAATCCGGTAATGGCAGATGTGTTCAATCCTTTGGAATTAATAAGTGGGCGTTTGATAAAAGCGTAATGAGCACGATAGACCAAAGCGTGTCCATCCAATAGAAAAAGTGTTTTACTTTCAGACATGTATTATGATTTGGGGTAAAAATAATAATAAGACCTGTGGGAAAGAGGAATTCTATTCAAATGTCTATTTTTTTGTTTTCCTATCTCCGGAATTTTAACGCATTGCTATCTATTGAGGATGGAATGGTTCTTGAAAAGATGCGTTTGGGTACCGAAATAAATAATCATACAAGCAATAAAACCGGAAAGATGTTATTATTGTATTAATAATGTGCAACCATACGGGATAAATGCGTCTCAATTAGTAAGTAGGATTATTACACTTCATTTGATTGTAAAAGATTCCAATGAATATGAAAAAGATTAGAAAATTTTCGGCCATTACTATGGTCTGTTTCATTGCTGTGCTGGGTTTTTCATTTGTTACGGATAACAATGGGAAATATTTCCAAATAGCTAAAAACATAGAAATATTTACCAACCTCTACAAGGAAATCAATACCTATTATGTAGATGACGTGGATCCCGCCAAACTGATGAGAACGGGTGTTGATGCCATGCTCGAATCCCTAGACCCTTATACCAATTATATTTCCGAATCCGAAATTGAAGGATTCAAATATATGATTGATGGTAAATATGGGGGGATAGGTGCAGATACCAAAGATGTTGATGGTGATATTACGATTATCATGACCCATGAAGGATTTCCTGCGGATGAAGCCGGTTTGAAACCAGGAGATAAGATTATATCTGTTGATGGCCAGTCCACCAAAGGGAAATCATCAGAAAATATTTCCGATATATTGAAGGGGTCTCCCGGTTCTAATGTGGAAATCGAATACTTGGGTGTTGGTGCCGGTAAGCCGAAGAAGGTATCCGTTACACGTAAGGAAGTGAAGGTTCCCAATGTCCCATTCAGCGGAATGGTCAGTGATAATGTGGGTTATGTCGCCTTAACAACTTTCACTCAGGATGCCGGAAAAAACGTATCCAATGCCGTGAAAAAACTGAAAAAGGAAAATCCTGAAATCAAGGGTGTTATTTTGGATTTGAGGGGTAATGGCGGAGGATTGCTGAGGGAAGCGATTAATATCTGCAATATATTCATTCCTAAGGGAGAAGAAATTGTAGTGACTAGAGGTAAGGTGAAGGATTGGGATAGAAGTTTTAGAACCCTGAACGAATCCATTGATGAGGAAATCCGATTGGTGGTGTTAATAGATAACAACTCGGCATCTGCTTCCGAGATTGTTTCAGGGGTGATACAGGATTTAGACCGGGGGGTTCTTATGGGACAATCCTCTTATGGAAAGGGACTTGTACAAAATACACGTGATGTAGGATACAACTCTAAAGTAAAACTGACGACCGCCAAATATTATATTCCAAGTGGGCGGTGTATTCAGGCGGTCAGTTATCAAGATGGCGAACCAATGGATATTCCCGATAGGGAAAGAACACCTTTTAAAACCCAAAATGGAAGAAAAGTCCTTGATGGTGGTGGAGTTAAACCGGATGTTATCCTAAAAGACGCCAAATTGAGTAATGTTTTAAAAGGACTCAATAAGGAGCATCTTATTTTCAAGTATGTAACGGATTATCATCATAAGAATAAGGAAATTGCCAGCCCCGACAAATTCAATTTTAATGACTATACAGGCTTTATGAATTTTGTTTCTGCGGAAACATTCAGTTTTGCTACGGATACGGAAAAGGTTTTGAAACAACTGAAAGCCAATGCTGAAAAAGATGGTTTTGAGAATATCATCGGAAGTGATATCAAATCAATCAGAGATAAAATCTTACAGAATAAGAAGAACGATTTGAAAAAATATGAAAGTCAGATTACGGAATCGATTGAAAAAGAAATCATGAAAAGATATTTTTATGAAAAAGGTAAGGTTCAAATCAGTTTGAGGAACGACAGCGAAATTAAAGAGGCGGTTAAACTCATCAATGACGAATCCCGTTACAAAAGCATTTTGAAGTAAGATGTTTTTTTTATTAAAGGTAAGGGACGGCTTGTCGGATAATGTCCGGCAAGCCGTTTTTTTGTTTCTTTGCAATCTGATTATCAAAAAATGCCTAGGATTCTCAATATAGAAACTGCTACGCCTGTATGCTCTGTAGCCTTATCCGATGGGGATAAGATACTTTCGAGCCGTGAAATAAAGGAAGGAAACTCCCATTCATCCCATTTGTCTGTTTTTATAGAAGAATGTCTCAAAGAAGCAGGCATGGAACCCCAAGAATTGGATGCAGTGGCGGTAAGTTCCGGACCCGGTTCCTATACGGGCCTGAGAATAGGATATTCCACAGCTAAGGGATTATGTTATGCATTGGACAAACCCCTTATCGTTGTGGATACCCTTGCTTCCCTTGCCGATACGGTTCGGAAAATCGGAAATTACAAGACCTGTGATCTCATTTGTCCGATGATAGATGCCCGCCGAATGGAGGTTTATATGGCTGTTTTTGACATGGAATTAAAAAAAATACTAACACATCAGGCATTTATTGTTGAAAAAAACTCTTTTGGTAAGTTTTTTGATAATAAGATAAATATGGTATTTTGTGGTAATGGGTCTTTAAAAATACCAACAGTCATAGCAAATGATAGGGTCATTATCAATAAGACAGAGTGTTCTGCCTTGAATATGGTAGCTTTATCAAAAGAGGCTTTTGATAAAGGCTCTTTTGATAATCTGGCTTATACTTCCCCCTTTTATATCAAATCCCCCTTTATTACAAAGCCCAAAAAGAGGTTGTAAACGATTTATTTGTGACATTCGCAATTATTTGCATTCGTAAAATACTTTAATACACCTTTTTTTAGCTTTGAAAAATTCATATATTGAATTCTCAATATGCATACTATCTTTTAGTTTGGCACAATTGTTGAAAATTCATATATGTATTACACACTAAACGAATTTTTAATTAAACGCTAAATTTATTAACAATGAGAAAGCAAAAAAACGAGACAGTCGTATTGGATCGGGGGAACCGTTCTGTAGAGTTGGATTACTCGGAGTTGAGACGCGCAGTTCTTGTTCTCAGGGCAGTCAATCACAAATTAAGACAATCCATCGTAGATTTATTGGAGGAGAATGAAAGGATGACCGTAACGGAAATCTATATCAAGCTTCGTTTGGAACAGTCGGTTGCTTCACAACATTTGGCTATCTTGAGAAAAGCCGGTGTAGTCATCACCGAAAGACAAGGCAAATTCATCTATTACGGATTGAACAAAGACAGTTTGGCACAGATTTCAAGATTGATTGAAGAACTAGCCAAATAATGTAAAAACAAGGCTTTCGAAGTAGAGAAAGTTTTAATATAGACGGAAAAAATGCCGATAACCGGGGGTTATCGGCATTTTATTACCCAAGTATTTCGATTTTTAACATAATTCAGTTAAAATTGTGTATCATGCTGTGACTAAACAATTTTATTGGACATGGGAAAAACTAAACCGTCTATTGACAATGACAAGTTGCGGATCTCATCAGAGATACTCCGTGCACTTTGTCATCCGTTAAGGATGAAAATCCTACAATTCATTGATCAGAACGAGAACATCAATGTCAACAAGATTTACAACACGCTGAAACTAGAACAATCCATCACTTCACAGCACCTCAGAATCTTAAGGAATGCAGGAATTGTGACGACCGAAAGGGAAGGCAAATTCATCTATTATCATATCGAATATGATAAACTGGGCGACGTGATGTTCTATGTCAGGAAATTTCTGGAAGAAGAGCGTAAAATGCAAGAGGCGAAAGGCTAGGAGGTAATTCGCTTTATATATTACCATCTGTAACCATTCGTGATTTCACTATAGGAAATCAGCCACTTCTATCAGTATCCATACATATTATAAAAATCAATCATTTCATTGAAGCTGAATTCAATTCGCATCTTATGGGTTAACTATATGCGTTTCCTATGGCATATTTTGCTAAAGTCATGTATTTTTGCGGGCTAACGGAAAAGTTGTATCAATGACACCCATCCATATTTACAATAGCCTGAATAGGAAGAAAGAGGAATTCAAACCGATTAATCCCGATTTGGTCGGATTATACGTTTGTGGTCCTACGGTTTACAGTGATGTCCATTTAGGGAACTGCCGTTCCTTTACCAGTTTTGATATCGTTTATCGCTACCTGATGTATAAAGGATATCGGGTGAGGTATGTGAGGAATATTACGGATGCCGGACATTTGGTAGGTGATGCCGATTCGGGTGCCGAAGATAAAATGACCAAAACGGCCCGTGCCTTGAAACTGGAACCGATGGAAGTAGCTCATCGATATACGGTGGGTTTCCACAAAATGATGGAAGTGTTCAATAACCTACCACCGAGTATCGAACCTCGTGCTACCGGACATATCACCGAGCAAATCAAAATGGTTAAAGATATTCTTTCTAACGGGTATGCATACGAAGTAGATGGTTCTGTATATTTTGATACGGTAAAATTCGCCAAGGAAAAAGATGTGTATGGTCGATTGTCCGGAAGGAATCTGGATGATATGTTGACGGAATCCAGGGAATTGAAGAATCAGGGAGAGAAAAAACATCCTGCAGATTTTGCGATTTGGATTAAGGCAGAAGAAAACACATTACAAAGATGGGATTCTCCCTGGGGCGAAGGTTTCCCGGGTTGGCATTTGGAATGTTCCGTCATGAGTACCAAGTATCTCGGAAGCGAATTCGATATACACGGTGGCGGGGAGGATTTGAGATTTCCCCATCATGAAAATGAAATTGCCCAGAATTGTGGGGCATGTGGAACCATGCCGGTGAAATATTGGATGCATGGAGATATGCTTTTATTGAATGGTCGGAAAATGAGTAAGACACCCGATCCTGAAACAGGGAAAAGCAATTCCATCATGCCTGACGAATTGTTTTCGGGTGAAAACGAAATTCTTTCCAAGGCTTTCAGCCCGATGGTTGTCCGGTTTTTCATGTTGCAGGCCCATTATCGAAGTACTTTGGATTTGAGCGATAATGCCCTATTAGCTGCCGAAAAAGGATATTATCGTTTGATGGAGGCTAATACGATTCTAGAGGAGCTACAACATGAAGGGATATCCAATCCGAATAATGAAGATGAGGAAATCAATGCCTTGATGGATCAGACTATAGAGGATATGGACGATGATTTCAACACCCCAAAAGCCCTGTCCCGTCTTTTCGGGTTGGTGAATAAAATCAATTCATTCAAATCGGGACATTTGGATTTATCATCTATCTCTGAAGAGACACTAAAACGGCTGAAAAAGGTGTTTCATGACTTCATTTTCGACATATTCGGGTTATTGGATGAAACCAGAGCTGCATCGAATGGCAATGGTGAGGCATTGGATGGTTTAATGGAATTGATAATCAACATTAGAAAAGAAGCCAGAAATAATAAGGATTGGGGAACTTCCGATCAGATAAGGGATAAATTGAAGGAATTGAAAATTCAGGTGAAAGACGGAAAAGAAGGTTCTTCCTGGGTTTTTGAAAAATAAACCCCTTATCATACTTATGGATGAAATCTCCCTTGTATCTCAATTTATGATGCAAGGGAGATTTTGTTTATATTTAGTAGATGTTATCACGAAAGATTGATTATAGCCAACCGGTTCTTTTGAAAATATGCCTGCGTTATTCCTCTCAACCGTAGCTAGGGCTACGCTTTTCGACGAATGCCTTGCCTATTTCCAAAATTCCTCAGTCGTCTTACATAAAAAACATTTCGGGATAACATCTAGTGGTTGAAAATAATAAAACCTGATAGAATGAAAAGAACTACCCTTTCCTTAATATTGGCCTTGAGCCTGATGCTCACCTTTTATAATTGCAAAGATGATGATGGGCCGGAACTGCCGAACGGAGCCATTCAACTTCCTTCCTATGCTCAAAGAACAGGCGACCCCTCGGCGGGTTACGATTATTTGGTATATGGAGATTATGTGGGTCATGGAGTTCCCTATCAGGCATATGTGACTGCGATGGGTACGGGGCAGAATCGTTTGGACCGCACGGGTGACAATGCCAATGTTGCCTACGATTTCACAGCCGTCGATGCACCGAACGGTGTACGGGTTGTTGCTGCCAATTGTTTTTCCTGCCACGCTTCTGTTTTCCGAGGTGAATTGGTGGTGGGAATGGGCGCTTCGGAAGCGAATTTCACTTCGGATCAAAGTGAATTGATTCCCACGATAGATTTGGGGATGAATGTCCTTTATGGGAATCCATCCGATGAATGGGATGCATATGAACCGTTTCGTAGAGCCGTATTGGTTGTCGGGCCTCAGACTGTTTTACAGGCAAGAGGAACGAATCCGGCAGATAAGATTGCTGCGGTATTGGCTGCCCATCGTAATCCGAATGATTTATCATGGAGTGAGGAGCCGTTGATTACGATTCCGGATGTAGTGCCACCCACCGATGTTCCTGCCTGGTGGCATATGAAAAAGAAAAATACCATGTTTTACAATGCATTGGGGCGTAAGGATTTTGCCCGTTTCATGATGTCGTCCAGTTTATTGACCGTAAAAGATACGGTGAAGGCTCGTGAAATCGACACCCATTTTGCAGACGTACTGGCCTTTATCCAATCATTGGAGCCACCCGTTTATCCCGACGCCTTGGATTCATCCAAAATAGCCGAGGGGGAAAAGATTTTCAATGATAATTGTTCGCAATGCCATGGGACTTATGGGGATGTTGAAACCTATCCGAATTTATTAATCGAGAGGAATGTCATCCAGACAGATCCCTATGTTCTGGATGTTTATAATACACATACACAATTTGCGGACTGGTATAATTCGAGTTGGTTTTCCAAGCCACCATATGATGCTTTTATCCAACCGGAAGACGGTTATGTGGCTCCACCTTTGGATGGGGTTTGGGCTACTGCCCCTTATTTGCACAATGGTTCCGTTCCTGATTTGGAAACACTATTGGATAGCAGCAAACGACCGACTTACTGGAAACGTTCATTCGTTTCTACGGATTATAACATGGAAAAGGCCGGCTGGAATTATTCTGTAGAGTCCGGGCCGTCAACCTCGGACGTTTATGATACGACGTTATTGGGTTATGGGAATCAGGGACATTATTATGGCGATCAATTGACAGAGGAAGAAAGAGCTGCCGTTTTGGAATATCTGAAGAGTATTTAGGTTTAGGGGATTAACTAACTCAATATAATATGACACCTAGAAATCAAGAGATTCAGCCATGTCAGGTGTTTGATCATCTGACAACACCAATACTCAACACTGGGTGTGTGCGGGGTGGTCAAACACCCTCGCACGGTGAAAATGTGCCACTTTAAGTTGAGTTAGCTATATAATCAGAAACGGGTAGCATTCTTCAAGAATGCTACCCGTTTCTGATTATACCCCGGAAGGATTATAACAGGCTCTTCAATCTTTGGTAGCGGTTTTGACTTGAAGTGTCCGACATTTTACAACCCATTTCGGCGGCTTTGGCCCTAATGTTTTGTACCCTATTGGTAGGATTAGGATGTGTACTTAGAAACTGTGGGGGTTGTCCGCCTCCGCCTCCGCTTTGGATTTTTTCAAAGAAACCGGCTGCACCTGCACAATTGAATTTGGTGCCACTCAGATAATGAACGGAATAATTATCCGCTTCCGTCTCATGGGTTCTGCTGAACTTTAGGTTGATGAGTCCGGCAGTAATAGCCGCTAATTGTTCACCATTGCCTGAAAGGGCTGAAGCCAAAACGGAAATTCCATACATCTTCGTCATCTGACGGGTAGAATGCCTCTGATCGGCATGGGCGATTTCATGACCCATGACGCCGGCTAGTTGATCTTCCTTGTCCAGATATTTTATCAAACCGGTATAGACATAGATATAACCTCCGGGCGTGCAGAATGCATTGAGTGTTTTATCATCATCGATGATTTTAACTTCCCATGCAAAGTCATTGCGATGGTGAACTTTTCCTGAATTCAGGATTTCATTCGTCATGGAACGAATAATCTGATAGGCTTCCCTGTTGGATGATTCCTTTAGAATTGGGAATTGTGAAGGATTGCTTTCTATTTCCTGCTTAACCTGCAGACCTAATTCTGCGTCTTGTTGTTTGGTAAAGAGGTTGAATCCACCTCCGGGCTTGCTTCCCTTACATCCTGAAAACATTAAGCTGATAATCAGGCATGATGCTATCCAAAAATACTTATTCATGATCAAATTGGTTTTGATTGACTTAAAAACGTCTCCAAAATAAAAACATATTGAAATATATCGTTAAATTTTTGACGTAAGTAGCAATAAGTGTCACTTCGTGTAACAGCGTTTCTAGTCCATCATGTCATCCATTCCGGAACCCATTCCTGATCCTCTATCCCTGTCTCCACGCCCCTTTCGGTTCCTTTCCTGCTTGCCGAAGCGGTAGGAGAAGGAAAAGGTAGTCACATAAGGCTCGCGTTGCCGTGTGCCATCCTGATAGAATGTATCTCCTTCGGTTGTAAAACGAAATTTTCCGATTCCGAAGGGATCACGGATATTGATACCGATACTTCCTTTGTCTTTCAATATTTTTTTCTTGGCTCCGATAGATGTGAAAATCATACCTTTCATATTGCCTTGGGCAATTTTGGAGGGTAGTCTGTAAAATGCGAATAGTTGTATATCCAGATTTTTCCAAACCGTCATATTCGACATGATCCGCCCACCGACTCTGAAATTATTGGTATTCAAATCGGCATCCACATTACTGGGGTCTAGAATGGTCTGGGTCAAATCTATACTTGGCATCAAACGCCACCACTTGGTCGGATTATACATGATATTGATTTCCAAACCATAGGCATGAGAGTGGGAAAGATTGACATAAGTGAGGGTGGAAACACCTTCATCATCTACCGTTTTGTACCTGTTGATGATATCGGTTGTGTATCGGTAATATAAAGAAGGGGTGAAGGTCAATTTGTCCCATCGTTTCATGTAAGTCAATTCCACCGCATTGGTATATTCCGGGTTCAAATCAGGGTTTCCCTGTCGGAAATTCAAGGGGTCGGAAAAACTTACAAAAGGATTGATTTGCCTTGTTCGGGGTCGGTTAATGCGGCGACTGTATCCCAAAGACATCTGCCCCTTGTCTCCCATGTTCTGACTGAAAGTCAGGCTAGGAAACCAACTGAAATAATTCTTATCGAATGTTTGACCTGTATTGAATAATTCAGAATCGGTCACGGCATGTTCCAAACGCAAGCCGCCCTTGATGGAGAATTTTTCCGTTACGGGATATGCATATGTTCCATACACGGCGTGGATTTGTTCATCGAATTGGAATTCATTATCCAAAATGTCATTGGAGGAATCGAATAAGGTATTGGTGAAGCGGACAATGCTTTTATAACCGATTTCCATTTTTGCCTTGTTTTCGAATGGTTTTTCATAATCCATCCGTGCCTGGATGACCCTTCTGTCACTATCTGTTAGATCGTTTTGCGTTGTAATCGAGTCGATAGGGTCGAAAAAACCGACATCATCCAAGCTGAAAAAACCGTTTTCTATATCGGATGTTTCTTCTTCGAAATTATCAGAATAATTCAAATCCAAATTCAGGGTATGGCTCCAATTGTTTTTGAATCTTTTCTGGTATCCTAAAGTGAATTCCTTATTGGTTTCCGGCTCTTCTTCTGCTTCCAATACCCGACCGATGAATGTAGGATTGTCATTTGCATCAAAATATTGATAAATATTGGTTGAAGCGTCTTTGCCTTTTTGAAAACCATAAGAAGCCGTGGTATAAATCGTACTGCTTGAATTCGGGAAGAAGTCCAATCCGAATTTAAGGTTATTTGAAACCCTACGCCGGGTTCCTTCTCCTTTCTGTTCGAAGGAAAAGGTCGTGTCCTGTGAAAAATTCTGCCGGTAATTTTCACGAGTGAATTCCCTTTCATTATTCCTGTGGTTGTAAGAGCCGTAAATGTTGATTTTCTTATTACGATATCCTAAAGTGCCTCCCAGACTATATTCGTCAACGATGGTGTAACTGACATTTACCAATCCATTCAAACCTATCTTTTTATTTTTTTTCAGGATAATATTTAAAATACCGGCCATTCCATCCGGGTCGTATTTAGCAGAAGGATTGGTAATTACCTCTACTCGATCAATGGTTTCGGCGGGAATGAGTTCCAAGACCGCTGCCGGGTCGCCGCCGGCCATAGCGGTAGGTCTTCCATCGATCAGGATGGTGAAATTCTGACTTCCCCTCAGACTGACATTCCCATCCATATCGACTTCGACGGAAGGGATTTGTTCCAAAACTTCGGTTGCCGTTCCTCCAACAACGGTTATGTTATCACTGACATTGAAAATCTTTTTATCGAGTTCCAATTCCATGAATGCCCTCTTTTCCTCTACTACGACTTCTTCGAGATTCCGGGCTCCGAAATTCATCGGTATCGTACCTAGATCCACTTCGGGAGATCTTCTGGGGTTGAGCATGAATCTTTCGGAGTTGTAAGTTTCATATCCCATGAATTCAGCAGAAACGAAAAATCGGCCGATAGGCAATTCCTCCATGATGAATTGTCCTTTTGCATCGGTAATGGTTCCATCTACTATGGAGGAATCGATACCTAAAAGAAGGGCTATTGTTACATACTCCATCGGCTTGCCGGTACTCTCATCAATAATCGTCCCCGAGACCTTACCGATTTTAGGCATGGATTCGGAAAACTGTTTCCATTGTTCTACTGTGAATTGACCTCGACCACCTCCCGGGCGTTGTCCATTCGGACGGTTGGGTCTTTCTTCATCCTTAGGACGTTCCATCTTGTTTTTGGGCTTGTTATCCTTGTTTGTATTGTCATCCTTTTGGGCCGAGAGTGCGAAACAGATAAGAATGAAAAAGAGGCTAAGGTAGATTCTGGCTTGCATATCGTTGGTTTAAATAAACGTTAGACTACCAAAATAGCCTAACGTTTAATGGATGGGTGGTGTTTATTTTTTCCATTTGATATTACAGCCGGCACTGGGGTATTGGATACCGGAAATTTCCTTGCCTTCCAACACGGTATCCAATGCAGCCCTCAAGTCCTTGCCGGTTAACGGTTTGCCGGAATTAGGGCGTGATTCATCCAAACGGCCTCTATAGGCAAGTTTATTTTCCTTGTCGAATAAATAAAAATCCGGGGTGCAGGCGGCATCATATGCTTTGGCAACCTCTTGGCTTTCATCATATAAATAAGGAAAAGGGTAGCCTACTTCAAGGGCTAGAATTTTCATTTTATCTGGGCTGTCCTGCGGATAATTTTCGACATCGTTAGAACTGATAGCTACAAATCCAAAGCCTTTGGATTTGTAGTCGTTGCCTAGTTTTACCAATTCGTCATTGACATGGATGACGTAAGGACAATGATTGCAAATGAACATGACCAATGTTCCGTTGTTTCCTTTGATTTCATTGTAGGATATATTTTTTCCGGATACGGTATCCGGAAGAAGGAAGTCGGGAGCAGTTGTCCCTAAATCCATCATATTGGATTCTGTAAGTGCCATAATTAATTAATTTAAATTTGAGTACAAAGATAATATTAATTTATATTTCATTATGTTAAGGTCTTAGGGCGAAACTCGATGCTGGGTAATAATTATTTTTTAAATGTTTTTTGCCGGCAAAAAACATTTAAAAAATAATTGAAAAGACAATTGTGGAATTCATTCCACAATTGTCTTTTATTGTTTTAATCGAATTGGCTAAGTACAGGACAAAACTTATTCAACGGCCTA
>JAHDFN010000313.1 GCA_020628145.1 Saprospiraceae bacterium
ATTCTTTATCCTAATCAAAGGAGAATCCATTTATCATCAGACAAAAAATATTCAGAGGAAAAAGATTGTCATGGCCATCCTTTTATCTACGATAATCATTGATGCCTTTCTGCTTATCAATGATATGGTGGAAACGGATAAGGTCGGTGCGCTTTATTTTATCAATCTCGCATTGCTTATCAATATGGACTTGCTGAATAAAAAAGAGATGAACGACATAACGAATGTTTAGGTAAAACAATACATCAGGACGACATCCACAAATTCTCCGTTATTCAATCTCATGGCTTTTTCCTTATAACCTTCCTGCTTGAATCCTACCGATTCGTATAAATGCATGCCTCTGGGGTTGTTAGTCGCTACAGATAATTCGACCCTTTCTATAATAGGATGTTCCTTGGCCCATTCCAATAAAACCTTCAGTAATTCCCGACCGATGCCCTGGTTTTGGTATTCTTTCAAAATACCCATTCCGAAAACACCGGCATGCTTGGCCTTCTTCCTGGAATAACCATGAAAACTCAGATTGCCCAATAACTTCCCATCCCCATCTTCCGCAATAATCAAAACACAATTGTCCTTCTTTTCATTCATGTCGGATATGAATTCTTCTTCCTCTTCCACAGTCAATGTGAATTCCTCATAATTGGTCAATGTAGTGGAATCGGATGTTTTGAAAACGGACAAAACTAATTCCAAAAGGGCTGCGGCATCATTCCTTCTAGCCTTTCTAATCACGTAGGGTTTTCCGCTCTTGGTTTCGGCCCGGTAATTCATTGCTTTATTTTCTTGAACTAACCGTTTGATTCGAAAATAGGTTCAAAAAAAAAGCGGCCGCCCAAAAAAGAACGACCGCTTGTATCCTTAAAAGAACTGATGAGGAAGATTAGGTCTTCCTTCCTCCATTTAATTCATCCTGTAATTTATCCAATTCATCCCACTTGCCGGCAGCGGCTAAGCCCGCCTGTTCGGGCCAAGTGTCGGGCTTGTGTAATTTGAACCGGTCACCGGCGGCAGTCAGAATATCCTGCAATCTGGAAACAGGAGCTGCCGCTAGTTCTGCCCAAGTGTTGATGCCCCCGTCTTTCAATAAGGCTTCAATCTTAGGGCCGATCCCTTCCACGACTTTCAAATCGTCGGGTTTTACCTTGCGTTTAACGGGCTGTCCCAGGGAGCCGTCGTTCTTCTTACCCAATAGGGTTTTTGCCTGTCCGACCCAATCATCCCTTTGTATCCTTCCGGGGAAGAATTGGATGGCATCGGTTACCTGTTCGATAAACTCATCATCGAATTGGCTGATCTGCTCGAAAGTATAAATCCCCAGATTATTCAATTTCTTTTCAATGAATGGACCCACACCATTGATGAGTTTCAGGTCGTCTTTTTCATCAGCTGTAGCGATTTTTATCTTAGTTCCCAAAGCTGCCTTGACAGATGCTTGAGCCTTGGCGGCCAATTCTTCTTTGGATTCCTCCTCTTCCTCTACTTCTATGACCGGTGGTGGAGTAGCGACAACTAATGAGGGCTTGCTTTTGGCCTCTTCCAATTCGGAAGCCAAAGCGGCCAGCCTTCTCTTTAGTTCGGCATTTTCTTCACTCAAATCGCCTATTTTACCTTTCAAGGCATCATAGTCATCCCTCGATTGGTTGAGGGTGGCACTTTCCCGTAAGCTATTTTTCAAATCGGTATTCTCGGTTTCCAAGACCCTTAGCTTCGACCGGATTTCATCATAGTCTCCATAGGCGGCATTGCTTTCCGATAATTTAAGCTTGAGGGTATCGTTTTCTTCCGTCAATGCCAACATACGGGCTTTCAAATCATCATAATCCACATAGGATTGGGAAAGTGCGATCTTTTCTTTTTCCATCGCATCCCTATCTGCGAGTACCTGATTATACTTATTCTGTAATTCTGTCATTTCGGCTAACACGTTCGAATTCTGATCAACGGTTGCAGCCAATGCCTGATTCTTGGTTTTCAGTCCTACGACCTGATTGTCGTAATCTTCCAAACGGGTTTCATATTCTGATTGCTTGGATAAAAGACCGTCTTTTTCCTCGGTCAGTTTTTCCATATCCTTCCTTACGGAGAATACTTCCGAATGAAGCCGTCCTTTTTCTTCTTCCAATAATCGGATACGAGCCTTCAGATCATCGATTTCGAGATTGGCTTTTTTCAAATCGGCTTCTTTGACTTCCAATGTTGCGGAAAGTTCATCATACTGTCCCCTCAAAGTGGTTAATTCCCTTGTACGGGTTTCCAATTCGTTTTTCACGGCTTTCCATTTCCTCCTCCAATACAACCATGCGAATAACATTCCGATAAGGTATGCTCCTAATAGGAATAATAATACGAGCCAGCTATCCCTTACTGGCAAATCCGAAAATAACTGGGTTAAAAAATCCATAGTGATTCCAGTTTATAAAGTTTAATTAAGATGGTTTTCAATAAATAATAATAGTAGTATGCTTATTTGATTTGGACGACAACCCTGCGGTTTTTTGATTTGGTCGCCTCCGTATCATTAGAATATGCGGGTTGACTTTCACCTTTGGTATCCGTTTCGATTTTACTCTCCACACCGAGGTTTTTGAAATAATCCCTCACGCTTCTGGCACGGGCCTTACCCAACCGTATATTCGCATCGTCACTACCAATATCGCAAGTATGTCCTGTCAGATACAGATATTGATCTTCGTTTTCTGACATATAGATTTTGACAGAATCAGCATAGGCGATGAATGCCGGGCCGGGCTTGAATACGGCGGAATTGAATTCGAAATTAGCATCTGAAAAAGACATATTGGTAAAGCTGAAAGCCTGGGCACCGACGGTTCCGTTGTTATCGTATTCATCCGGTGTACCTGATGCGTTTTCATCATTGGCCAAAGTCCGGGCTACCAATCCGAACGAAATAGGGACTTCCAAATTCGACCCTTCTCCCAAAAGGTTGGAATCCAAAAGAATCCTTCCTTCGGGTATTCCTGCTTTTACAAGCAGCTTCCGGGCTTCATCAGCACGGGCCAAACCGAGGTTTTCCCATATTCCGATGGTAATGTCCTTTTCACCGGGTAAATAATTGCCGGAAATGGTGAGTTTTCTTTCCGGGTTGGCTTTAAGGAATGCAGCTACTTTATCAATGAAAGAACGGTTATTCCCATTCAGGATGGGAACGGCCGAATTGGCATCGAAACGGAACTGTTCATAATCTTTCAGGATTACATCATCCTGATCGACCAACCGTAGTGTTTTGGCTCTTACGTCTTCCACTACTTCGATTTTTTGGCCACAATGGTTCTTGATTTTACAAACATACCAATAGCGGCAACCGATGGCCCAAAGTAGGAAAACGAGAAAGCCCAAAATCAAGGTTCTCATTTTATAATACGTTTTATGTTAAATATAGTCCTTAAATATAAGGGTTCCACAGCAAAGAAACACAAATTCAATTCCAAAATCCCTTTATAGGACGTATAAAACATGTATGGTAACCGTGACATCGGAAAAAAGAACCATATTTTGAGGAAAACATTAAGTGAAATGTTTTAACATGATGATTTCCTTATGGGTAAGGTGTCGATATCTTCCCCGGGGTAAATCCTTTTTCGTGAGACCGGCATAATACATCCTATCCAGTTTTTTTACACGGTATCCCAAGTGTTCGAAAATACGCCGTACAATCCTGTTTTTTCCCGAATG
>JAHDFN010000314.1 GCA_020628145.1 Saprospiraceae bacterium
AGAATCCCAGCTACAGAACCGAACTGAGAGCTCATACCGATGCGAAGGGAAGTATAGATTACAATAGGGCCTTATCCCAAAGGCGGGCGGACTCTGCTAAAACTTATCTTTTATCGAGAGGGATAACCTCTTCAAGGATTAGCACCAATACCTATGGAGAAAATACACCGATTGCCAAAAACGAGGTCTCCGGGCAGGATACCGAACAAGGCCGTCAACTGAACCGAAGGGTCGAATTATTGGTCATCGATGAATCCGGCCGTATCCTGAATGAAATGGTGGAAGAAATAGATGTGCCGGATTATCTGAGGAATTGATGGGATTGATAATCCATAGTATAAAAAAATCCCTCTTTCGAAATTCGAAAGAGGGATTTTTTTATTCGGATAAATGTACCCAGTATTCCACATCTATTTTTTTTCCATCTCCCCTATCGAATTCCTTGACGGCAATATATTCCAATTCGAAACCGCATTTTTCCGCTAGACGGCGGCTCGCATGATTTATTCCGTCAATCCTTAGGAACACCCTGTGGATGCCCCATTCGTCAATGGCATATTCTACCAGGGTTTGAATCGCCTTGGTCGTCAGTCCCCTGTTCCCGAAATCCTTGTCTATCCAATAAGCCAATTCGCATTCCCTTTTCTTCCAATCGAAATTCTTGGCGACGATAAACCCGATCAGTTCACCGGTTTCCTCCCATTCCAACAAATAAGCCATCTGTTTACGCATTCTGGCCAACTGACGCTTGTTTTCCACATATTGGATGGCTCTACGAACATTCCTCAGATAGCCCATGCTGATGGGAAAGTAAAGTGAAAGGCGTTCCCTGTTCTTTTCTACTAATTCAAAGAAGGATTCCGCATCTTCGGTTTCGAATACCCTGATGGCGAATTTACCGGTTTCTACTTCACATATTGCATCAAGCATATCTTTGACATTCGGCTTTTTACTTCATCTCTAACAAAAAAGCCATCCTTAGGACAAGGACGACTTTTAAAAGTAGTAATTTTATTGATGGGAAAGATGTTTCTTATCGATTCCTTTCGATCAATTGATGAATGGCATTTGCATATTGCTGGTTCAACCTTTTCTGATCATCAATATATTGCCCTTGGATCTGTTCCAATGCCTGTGGTGGCAAGCTGCTTACATCCAAATTGTATTCATTGATAACCCTTCGGATACCTTTGGTAGCCCTTCTCTGCGGTCTTTCCTCAATACGTTGTTTAATCCTATCGAAAATAGCTTTAGGAGCCGTTTTCACATTCGGGTCTTCGGAATTCTGGTTTCTAACATGTTCTACTCCGTTCCTGATTAAATCCAATACACTCACAGGTTCCTTTCCTTTGGCTGCCTGCTTGTCCCTATTCTTTTCATCCAATTCACGAACCTTATTTCTTAATAGGTCGAAAACAGTTGAATCTGCTGTTTCTTCATTGGGGTTATCTCTATTCTGGCTTTGAACAGTATTGATAGTATTCAAAAGAGCGTTCAAAAATTTTCCTTTGGCCATTATAGTTATGTTTTATTATTGATTAAATCATGATGCACGACTTTATGACGATATTAGCTGATAGCGTCACCAATATTAACATTTCCATCACCCCAGACGGCTCTTGAAATCTTCATATCCGAAATTTTTGAATATCCGGACATAGCCATCCTTTTCCAACATGGCTATGCTAGGCAGTCCGATCCCGTTAAACGTTGTGGTTTTGACCATGGTGTATTGCATCATGTCCAAGAAGATTAATCTATCTCCGATTCGTAATTCTTCTTGGAAAGAATACTCCGAAAGGCAATCGCCCGCCAAGCAGGAAACTCCCCCGATCCTGTAAGTGGGTCTGCCTTCTACCGGATCAGTAGCTCCTATGATTCCGGGACGGTAAGGCATTTCCAAGGTATCCGGCATATGACAAGTGAACGAAGCATCGATGATAGCCGTTTTCACTCCGTGGTTTTCTACGATATCCAATACTGTGGATACGAGATAACCCGTTTGGTAAGCTATGGCCGCTCCCGGTTCCAAAATGATTTCCAAATCGTACTTTTCCTTGAAACCCTTCAGCAGCCCGATGAGATGTTCCACATCATAATGCTTATGGGTGATGAGATGCCCTCCCCCCAAATTAATCCATTTCAGATGAGGCAGTAAGTGTCCGAAATATTCTTCCACATTGGTGAGTACCTTTTCCAAGACGTAGGAATTATTCTCACACAAGGCATGAAAATGTAACCCTTCGACACCTTCCGGCAATCCGTTTTTCAATAATTCCTTTTCCACACCTAGACGGGAACCCTTGGCTGTAGGATTATATAAATCCACGCCGATCTCTGCATACTCCGGGTTTATCCTTAATCCCATCGAAACAGGATGCAGTGCGTTTTGCACCGTTCCTTTATATTTTTCGAATTGGGAAAGTGAATTGAAAGTGATGTGGGAAGAATATTTAACGATTTGCTCGAATTCCGAAGGGATATATCCCGGAGAATAGGCGTGTGTCAATGCATTCATTTCCTCATAGCACAATCGTGCCTCATTGAGGGAACTAGCGGTTGCTCCATCCAAGTATGGAGCCAAACGGTCGAATACCGGCCACATTGCAAATGCCTTGAAAGCCAATATGATTTTCACTTCTGCCCTTTCACGGACATCGTTCAACCGTTCAAGATTCCTGATGAGCAATTCTTCATCCATCACATATGTGGGAGAAGGTAATTGCCGATAAACCGAAGGCTTCATTTCAACAATCCAAACCTTATATATTATAGAATTTAATCATCCTGATTCCTACAGATTTAAAGCTGTAAAAATCGGTCGGCAAAATTATAAAAAAAGTCGAATTAGAAAAGTTAATTTATAAATGGTAACGAGATTCTTTTTCATCGATGCAAAGCGTCTCCGACCAACTGTCGTGCCAGCCCCTTCCGGGATCTCCGAAAAAGGATAGGCCTTCAAATGGAACGAACCTACTAATAGTACGGATGAAAATGGATTTCAAAGGAGGTTGTAGGCCGTTATAATCCACTACCCGGGTGCGGGTGAGGTATTTCCCTATGGTTTTTCCCTTTAGGAATCCTTCCATAAAGAAATAATATAGGAAAAACATCAGATAGGCTAGAATTGTCTCTGTCCAGGAACTTTCCTGATGGATCTGATCATATTGACTACTGGATAGGAAAATATCATACACCATAAATCCAACAATCATGAATATCACTATTGAAATATAATCAATCAAGTAATTAAGGAATCTCTTCCCTTTGGTGGCATGTACCAAGTGAAGGGTTTCATCCAAAATCTGGCCATCATCCAAAAGGGTTTCGTTATTTTCCATTTTTATCTTTTTTATATTCCATAATATAACCGGCCGCCGGATAATCCTCATTCCCGGATAATTTGCCCTGCACCAATTTTACTTTCCTAAATCCCAATTTTTCATAAAATGTCAAAGCGGGATGATTTTCAGATAGGACTTCCAAGGTAATAATATCTTCGCATTTCTCCATCGCCGCTTTTACCAAAACGGTAGCGATGCCTTTTCTGAAGTAGGAGGGATCCGTATATAACCAGGTTATTTCGTCAGGTACGAATGCTATGAACCCTACAACATTTCCATTGATTTCCGCAACCCATACCTCTCCATCAAATAAGCCA
>JAHDFN010000049.1 GCA_020628145.1 Saprospiraceae bacterium
CATAATTCAGTCCCAATTTTTTTAATTCTTCTTTTACCATCATCTTGCATCGCAAACTGACCATATATTTGATAAATAATTTCATATCATTTTGATTAAATGTAATCTTTTTGAAAGGTAAACTTGAGGTATGGCAACTAATCGTGTAAAATCCGCCAGAACTTTAACATTTGTCTAGTTTCTCATTATTGGCATTCATTTTAAGAGTATCCACCCACCGAACTCCATCTAAAAAATCACAAAAAAAGATCAGTATCTGCGGTAAGCGACAGACTTTCGAAGACAATTAAAATGGTGCCTCCCGAAACTACGATCAGCATTGTTGTTGGAATGGAAATTGAAGGTTCGTTGACATAATATTCATCAATAATCAGTTCTCCTTTTCCCAAATAACCCTTAGTCATTTTTCAAAACTTATTTTATCTCCTCTCCCCCCTTCATTCCACCTACCTTAATGACTTTCTGTCCTGAGGTTCAATCGCAAGACTGCTATATTCACTCAACCGATGTAAAATCATAGAAAACAATTCTCTTCTCTAATTGCCGAAAGACATTAGAATCTATTACAATAATACGAGGTAAATTTTTAACATCCACTATCTTCTGTCTATATTGGTCTTTCATAACCCTCAAACCATTATATTAAAAAAGATAAAATGTCAATTTCATCAACAGGAACAGAACACTACGATGTCATCATAGTCGGAGCCGGTTTATCGGGGATCGATGCAGCGTATCACCTTCAGACATTTTGTAAGAATAAATCTTTTGTCATTTATGAAGGGAGGGATAATATCGGAGGAACTTGGGATTTATTCAAATACCCGGGTATCCGTTCGGATTCGGATATGCAGACTTTTTCCTTCGGGTTCAAACCCTGGAAGGATAGCAAATCCATTGCCGATGCCGACACCATCATGACTTATCTCAAAGAAGCTGTGGAGGAATATGATTTGGAAAAACATATTCGATATAATCACTTTATTCAAAAAGCGGAATGGTCAACTGAAAATTGCCAATGGACCATCACGGGGAAAAAGAAAAAATCAGGCGAAGTCTTCAAGGCTACTTGTCATTTCTTTTTCATTTGCACCGGTTATTATGATTACGATGAAGGATATACGCCGGATTTCAAAGGGCTTGAAAATTATAAAGGACGTTTCGTCCATCCGCAAAAATGGACGGAAGATATCGAATATGAAAATAAAAAAGTCGTAGTCATCGGGAGTGGTGCGACTGCGGTTACGTTGGTTCCCGTCCTAGCGGAAAAAGCCGCGCATGTTGTTATGTTGCAACGAACTCCGACCTACATCCTTTCCCGGCCGTTGGAAGATCGTTTATCCAATTTATTCCACCGATTCCTTCCCGTAAAGGTTGCACATTTTCTGGGCAGATGGAAAAATGTCTTATTGCAAATGTATTTATACCGAATCTCCAGAAAACGTCCGGAAATGGTGAAGAAATATATCATGGATCAAATCCGGAAAGTCATGGGGCCGGACTATGATGTGGACCAACATTTCAATCCGGATTATGCTCCCTGGGATCAACGCTTGTGTGCCGTACCCGACAATGATTTATTCCTTTCCATCAAGGGCGGTAAATCATCCGTCATCACCCATCACATCGACACGTTTACCGAAAAAGGCATCCGATTAAAATCCGGTGAAGAACTGGAAGCGGATTTAATCGTTTCGGCGACGGGTTTGAAAATAAAAGTTTCGGGTGGAATAGAATTCATTGTTGACGGAAAAAAAATGGAGAACCGCAACCTTATCAGCTACAAAGGTATCATGTTAAAAGACATCCCTAATGCCGCTGCCGTTACGGGTTATACCAATGCCTCTTGGACATTGAAAGCGGATTTGGTTTGTGAATATGTCACCCGTTTGTTGAATCATATGGATAAGAACGGAAAAAAAATGTGTACACCGAGAACAAAAGATGAAAATATGAAAACGGAACCCGTGATAGATTTTTCTTCGGGATATATTCTACGGGCCTTGGATCAGTTACCCAAACAAGGCTCCGAATTTCCGTGGAAATTACATCAGAATTATATCAAGGATATGTTCATTTTGAGGTATCGTAATTTGGAAGATGGCTTTTTGGTTTTTGAATAAAAAACCCACACATATAAAACAATCATAAGAATGAGGGACAAAGAAAAATTATGGGATTATTTTATTCTGATTGCAAGAGTACTACTTGCCTGGACATTTTTAAGATACGGGTATGGCAAACTAATGGACAATCAATTCGGCGTAACGGAATCGGAATTGAACACGGCCTTAAAGGAACTCTCTCCTTTCAGGGTTTCATGGTATTTATTCGATATGCAACCTTTCAAATTCATTATCGGAATTTCACAGATCTTATGTGGAATATTATTACTGATTCACCGCACGGCAATCTTGGGTGCATTCATGTTCATTCCCATTGCCTTCACCATTTTAATCATGGATATAACTTTTATGCCCAGTAGCATGTCAATTACTTTTGCATGGCGTTTATCTTTTTATCTGATATTGGATTTTCTGATTCTCCGGCATTATAAAGAAAAGATGAAAATCATTTGGGATACCGTATGGAATAATGTCAACACCAAATATAAATTTCCGATTTGGACATATTTCTTGCTACCAATCTTTGCCATTCTATTGGAAATACTGATCGCCTTACCTAAAGGCCTATTAACCTATTTCCATATTATATGAAAAGTGCATGCCCTTTTTAATAGAACATGCACTTTATTTCTTATTTCACCAGAATATAATGATGACTTACAGGATTACTGTATTGTGATTTTTCCAACATATTTCCATTATGGGAAAATTGAATCGGTTCGTAAAAAACATTTCCACATTCATTCACGAGTTCCGTAACCTGAAGTCCTATGGTATCGATGTCATTGTCATTCAATTTCAAATAATATTCCGTTGGATTCAATGAGGTCAAATCACCGTTACTTTCATGCGAAATAAAAATACGATAAGGAACTACCGTCCAATTACGATTTAAATATATTCTATTTCCATCGGCTGTCAATTCGATAATATTGGGATCATACGAATTATTATCCAGCAGATCATTTCCTTCTTCATCCAGAATACTAAATGAAATTTCCGAAAGGAATTCTCCGCCATCCCTACATTTGCAACCGGAAAATAAAATCAGAAAAAAAATGCTAAGGAAAATTATTCCAATCTTGTAATCCATCATTTTGAATCATTATTAATCCGACACGACAAAACTGTTGGTCAATCTGCGTTTATCCGTATCTATCACCAAAATATAAAGTCCCGTATTCAATTGGCTTACATTCAATGTTTTTTCCGCATCCAATTGTTCGGACAAACCACCAAGGATAAGTCCCCCCCTTGCATCAAAGATATTGACACTCCTGACTACCTCGTCTTCTTCCAATTCGAATTCGACATTCAATAAATCACGAGTAGGATTCGGGAATAATTTGATGGAGCTATCTTGAGAGGCTATTTCCTCCTTCACATCTTCCTTATCATTTTGTAATCTCTGTGGATGTGGATTTACAGGAATACAATCGCCGGAACCATTGGCTACATCTTCCTTGATAAAAATATCCACTACGGAACCGGGGGCCGCTTCGAATACGGTATTTGCTGTTGTAGAATTGGGAACGGTTTCAATCGTAATGGCTTTCCCTGCTCGTATTGTTCGATGATATCCCCAAGAAATCAAATTACTTTGCCCCAATACAACAAAATAATCCATAGCCAATAAGTCTGCGTAAATGATATTAACCATATCTCCGAAGGTCGTATTGTGATCAATTATTCCTCCACTTACAACAACCTTTTCGAAATTCACTTTATTTTGCCAAGCCCCCTCTATTTGCTCTATACAATCCCTAAACCAATTACCTAATGAAATATTCCCCAAGGTAGGATGAGGCCAGGTTTGGCTTGAACTGGAATGAAAAGGGATTCTAGGGCAACCACACCCCTCTTTGGAGTACTTCATAATAGTACGCCACCCATTATGACCTGGAATAGCACTTTCCCTTTTACCATGGCTGTGCCAACAAGAATGCAAGTGTCCCAATTCATGAGTAAAAGTAAACCACCCACTACCAATCAACCTATTGTTACCAATTGCAAAAAAGCCCTTGGAATAGCCTACTCCTATACCGGAAGCTCTGCCGCCACCTTCACTACGTACCAATCCACAATAATCCGCCTTGAAAACATGACGTGAAGAATGAATCTCATTCATATCATCATCTCCTTGTCTTCTAAATCTTTTCAGATCTTTTTTCATACTTTCTTCAGAATAATCAGGCATCATCCTTAAAAAAGCCAACTCGGTTACCATATGGTCTTTCCCATGACTATCACCATACACCTCATTCGTTTGTAATATTCGTTCACAAACAGCATTAAACATAACATCAAAATTCCAACCCATCGCCTCTAGCGCTTCCCAAGTATATGCCATTCCTATACGTAATGCACAATGTGGATCATTACTATTATTCAATAGACTATTCTCAGGAAAAGCTATAACCTCATCCTCTGCTTCCTCTTCAAATAAGAGGAGATCCTCTTCTGTTAATTCGCAATTTTCAGACAAATCAACAGTCTCGGTTAATAGTACATGCACCCCATCTCCAATAGGAGACAATTTATATACATTATCACCAAAAATAGTGATCGCTATATTGGCATCAGTCCCCGTATAAATCGCTGCCACCCTGACAGTACCATGATGTCCTGTTCCAATCCAACTATACCTAGTAGCCACTTTTCCATGATAGCCTCCAATTACATTATAATTTATGCCATTGATACCTATACTCACTTGCCCCTCACTAAATTTTGAGGTATTCACTCTGAAATATCCATGTACATCTCCTCCCAAATCGGATTGGAGGGACGAGACCCTTGCCGCATGATTTATTGTAAGATTTTCCTCATAAGGAATCAGCAGTCCTCCTTTGGAAAAAACCATACTTGAACATAACATCATAAAAAATGTCATGAACAAGGAATTTTTATTCATCGTCAACATAATCTTAATTTTTAATTTAATAAATGGAATTATTGATTATCCGACGATTACTCCGCCCCTTTTTTTAACTCTTCATTTTCTTTTTCGAGTTTTTCAAGACGCTCGTTCATTTCCAGGATATACAGTGTCAGTTCCTCGATTTTTTTCATATGCAGCTGGGTCATTTCCTTCAATTCGACGCCTCCTTCATCTACCAGTTCCTGTGCAGAAGGAATATCCGGCAAATGCTTATTCGTTTCGATAAATTTCTTCAATTGATGTAAAGACATCAATTCGTATTCCGGTTCGAAAACATGGTCGAACCAATCGGTAGTCGAGCTCAATGCTACTTTTACACGCTCAGTCAAAATACCCCGTTCCACGTACATCTTGTAACCTGAACCAATATTAGGAGTTGAAACATTTCCCACCCTTACCATGCCATCAACAAGGAGATCGTTTTTTGTTTTAATGGCACCAAAGGCATAAATTCCTTGATCTACAAAAAACTTATACCCTGATTCGAAAAGGGTATTGGAAGCAAAAGCTCCGACAGTTACCCTACCTGAAACATCAATTCTAAATTTTTCTGCTTCAGTATTCCAAGCACCCGTTGTAAAAACAATATCATCACTGGAACGGGAAGCAATAATAAAATCACCTGTGACATAACCTCCTGTCCGAAAGACTACATCACCTGTTTTTGCAATATTGGAATATGAGCCGTTAAAAGTAGCAATCGCCAATTCCACAGAAGCTTGTGTTGTATTATGCTTTATCTGAAGAGCCGGATTAGTAGTACTTCTAATCCCCAATTTGAATTGGCTAGGACTCGTACCTCCAATACCTACATTACCAGAGCGATAAATAGCATTGGTTTGGGAAGTTGATCCCCCCCATTGTTGGGCAGTAGAACTAAAAGAAATAAATAATAGGAAAGTAAATAATAGGCTAGACCTAAAAAAGATTGTAATCTTTTTCATAGTTGTTGAATTTAGAGTTGAAAAATTGTTTTTTGTCGATACAAACTTAGAATAATAAATTTAAAATGTCAACACCCTGCTAGGAATTTAGAATATTATTTTGCTCACTCTCTCAGAATTCAAGCCACATCCCAAGCATAAAAATAATGTTCCTCATCCTTTACGAATCCGGTAGCCGGATATAAATTATTTCCAACCACGTTGCTGATTTCCGTTTCCAAGGTCAATCCACATGCCCCTGTTTCAATGACATGCATTTTGGATTGTTCTATCAATTTTTTGGAAATGCCTCGTCCTCTTTGATTTTCACTGACGAACAAATCATTTAAAAGCCAAAGCCTTTTCATCCTAGTAGAAGAAAAGATGGGATAAAGCTGTACGAACCCCAATAATGTATTATTTTCCTCTACCACGAATATCACGGATTCTTCCTTGGACATCCTTTCAGTAAGAAATCGAACCGCCCCTACCTTATCACTTTCTTTTCTGTAAAAAACCCGATAGGCATCGAACAAAAGAGCCAGTTTATCCAAGTCACCCAAATTTGCTTTTCGAACTATCATATTTTTTTATTACGACAAATAATCATTAACTTGTTGCAAAGATACACTCCGAAACCATCAAAGCCGAAATACCAATGAAAAATAATTTACTGACTCTTTTTGTAATTCTTTTTAATACAACAATAGCATCCGCACAATCCGATTTAATCAAATTGCAGGATAAAATCAACAAGTACCCGATTGATTCTGCGTACCTGAATATCAATAAAAAAGAAAAAGAAAATTTTGAAAAATTCTGGGATGTCTTCCAAAAAATCCGCAACAAGGAATCAGCGTTGAACAAAGTGGGCGGCGAAGTCGGCTTCGGTTTTTTCGGCAATGATTCGGAAGATGAAAATGCATTCACGATCAACGGCGGCATTTCCGTTTCACAAGGGATTTTTCCGCAGGAATTCGAATTCAGCACCTTAATGAACATTCAAGTGGAAGACGGGCAATTCAAAGAAAATCTTTCCGACCTGAGAGTTACTTACGACCGTTTTTTAAAATCCAAAAATGATTTCCTATGGGAAGGGTTCGCTTTTATTAACCGAAGGAGTGATGAATTTCTAGGACTGAACAGTCGCTATGAAATAGGAGGTGGAATCATTATCGCTTATTGGAGAAAAAAATTATTAAAAAGGGAGCGAAAAGACATAAAAAAATTCGACACTTCTTCCATTAATTTATTTATCCACAAAACAGACAGCACCAAAGTCTGTTATGAATTGGAAGATTGCAAAGGTGAGTTAGTGGGTTTGGATGCTAACGATGTGGACAATTTTTCCAAAGCACAAAAGAGAATCAAGAATTCCATCATCAAAAACAAATCTCCTTTCAGGGGCGGTGCATTAATCGGCCTTTTTTATGAAGCGGAAAGCATCTCCCATTCCGATAGCCTGGACACAAATATCGGCAAAAGATATTATGAAGAAGAATTTGACGCCACCAATAAATTAAGGTGGGAAATCCGACCTACTTTGGATTTTAAATTATCGCCTTATGTAAAAATTAAAATCAGACCTTATTTCATTATGCCGATGCCCTGGGAATGGACAGCGGAAGTCAACGGAAAAAAGAAGGTGGATTACAGAATCGACTTTCCTTTTTCATTGCAAACGAATTACAAGAAAATGAATATCGGATTCGATTATATTTTCTATTATGACAATACACCCAAGTCAAAATTACTGGCTCCTCTTTCTCCTGACAATAATCCTTTGTATCTTACTTCGAATGATAATCGCCATTTTTATAACATGAGGGTGTCCTATAAATTCTAACTCATAATGAAAAAATTCAGAGACAACGGAGCTGCCGGAGCCATCTTGGACGAATACGAAAAATCAATTATCGAACTGAAGAATGTCATTAAGGATATTTCTGAAGACTTATTGATTAAAATTGTGGATCTGGATACACAGGACGAGGACTGTAAATCCATTGCCAACATTCTTACACATGTCGTACAATCGGGATATACCTATGTTGTGGAAATCCGTAAATGGATTGGAGAAAATGCAACATACAGGGAAAAGGCATTTTTCAATTCAGCATCAGCATATGAAAAAGCCTTGGATAACATGTTTGACTATAATGTCGATTTATTTGAAGATTACCCCAATCTTTTGAATGAAGAAAAAAATCATACAGAAAAACTAACGACAAGATGGGGAGGTGTTTATGACGTCGAACAATTACTGGAACATGCCATTGTCCATATTCTACGGCATCGCAGACAGATAGAGAAATTCCTACGGAAAGAGAATATAAAATAAAAACAGAATCACTAAAACTCAATAAAAAATGGAATGCATCAAAAATCTGATTCAAGCAGGAAAAACCAAAGAAGCCATACGCCTTTTTAAAAATTCAAACATTTCTCCTGAAAAGAAAAAAACCTTATCATTAATCGAATCCGATCTGGAAGACTCCATCATGTCTTTGTGTAGCATTATCGCTGTAAGGCAAAAAAAGATAGATGTTACAAAAAAATGATTGGGCAAAATAAAGCACAAGGAACAAATAGATTTAAGTACAGGACAAAACTTATTCAACCGCCTTGTCAGGTGTTAGTTCACCTGACAAATGCTAGTGAAATGGAGTGTGCGAGGTGAACAAACACCACGCACCGCAACTGGTTTTGTTTTTTGTCCTGTACTTAGCAAATAGATTTAACGCTGGAAAAAGCATTATGATCTTCAACTAATCAGAAGTGTTTTTTGTTTGAATACTACGATCAAACTACTTAAATCATGGGACTGAATTACCTAGATAGCGTCAAGAAACAATTCGAATATTACAAAGTATTGGGAGAAAAAACATTTTCACAATTAAATGAAGAAGATTTTTTTCACAACACAATCCTGAAAGCAATTCCATTGCCATTATCGTCAATCACATGTGGGGCAATATGAAATCCAGATGGACGGATTTCCTCATCTCAGACGGGGAAAAGGAATGGAGAAACCGGGATATGGAATTCGAATCCGTCATTAAGACTTCGGAAGAATTATGGAACAAATGGAATGATGGCTGGCAATGTCTTTTTACTGCCTTGAACAGTGTTAATGAAAACAATTTCGACACGGAAATTTTCATCCGGAACCAAAGCCATACCATAGTGGAAGCCGTTAACAGGCAAATGATGCACTACGCTTATCATGTCGGCCAAATCGTTTACATCGGGAGGATGATAAAAGGGAACGACTGGCAAAGTCTTTCCATTCCCAAGGGGAAATCAGGAGAATTCAATAAAAATAAATTTTCAAAAGGAAAACACAAAGGTCACTTTACCGACGATATAAAATAAGGGATTAAATCTCATCCAAAAAAACGACTCCGTTAAAATCATTTTTCGAAAAAGGCAAATCCAAAACAGGTCGTCTAGGATAAACCTTATCATAAATATTTATCCGACGGGTAAAACGGGTCGGATAATAATTCATTTCGGCAATTAATTCAGCCGCTTTTAATTGAATATCTTTTATGGATTCAATCCGTTCTATAGATGCTTTCGTTTTACAAAAAGATAGTGCTTCTTTTATTTTTTCAGCAACATAAACCGATTCCTGATTTTTCAGATTTTTATTTTCGATTTGGACTTGGGGAAAATTATTTTCCTTCCACATTGAAACTTCATTTTCATCTTTTGCAAAAGGATCTACAGGCTCTCCATTCAACCACACATTAAAATGCACATGTGGCACGCCCCAGGGAAATGTCAACAATGCATCGAAACCGCTATAACCGGAAAAAGCGATTTTCTGCCCCGCATGCAAATCATCCCCCACCTTTACCAAGGTACGGGCGAGATGAGCGTAACAGGTCATCAACCCTTCTCCATGATCAATAAAAATCTTTAATCCGCCACGATTGAATTCGGAAATAATCCGAACTACTTTTCCCGGAGTAGCCGTCAGGACTTTTGTTCCGGGAACGATGGAAAAATCAGTTCCATTATGGGAGTCATACGTCAATTGCCGTCCTCTGAAGTCATTGACTTGTGTTTTTTTCACACTCCATCCTTTTTCGATGGGAGTAGGTGTGCGATTGAATAAATTGGTGATGATTACTTTTCCGGACACCACTTCCCTACCCGACCAAAGTCGAGGGCCGTATTTAGGGTAAAATTGTTTAAGCGAGGACAGCCCCGCTTTGGAGGGCGGCACATCTTCTTCTCCCCGAATGGCAATGAGTGCCTGTTTCATCCTCAAACCATACGGATACATCCCAAGCGTTTCCTTGATAAAACTGATTTTTTTCATTGTTTTAATTATAAGACTTTTTTATCTTGTTTCAAAGAAAATATGGGCATTTAATCCATAAAACGAATAGCCAATATGACATATATGACACAGAGAAAGAAAATTGACAATACGAACATGACGATTTCGGCTATCATATCATTTTTAATGACTATCATCCTATTATTTTTATCACCGATTTTAATTTCCGCCCAAACTGTTGAAGGCACTTGGCAATACGAAGTCCTCAACACATTAAGTGGTGATTATTACGGAGAGTTGATTATAAAAAAAGAGGGTAAGGGATACTTGGGAGAAATCATCAGTCGAGGCGACACATATGATGTATTCTTCAATTACATTTCTCAAGATTCACTTTCCATCGGTTCCAATGTAGAAGGTTTTCTTGCATCGATTCATGGCCGCTTCGAGGGGAATAGTTTCTTAGGGAAAGTAACCGTCTTTGGTGATCGAAATATTTATGATTTCAATGCTCGGAAAAAGGAAAAAGAGCAAATTTTCAGAGTTCTGGATGACACCAATGACTCCCCTATCCCCTACGCCCATATCATTTATGACAACGAAGATTTACTTTCCAATGAAGATGGATATTTTAAAACATCTCTTTCGAATTCAAAGGAAATCACGATATCCGCTATTGGATTTAAAACAAAAAACCACATCATAAAGGGTTCTGAAAAAATAGAAACCATCTATTTAAAAACTAACAGTTACGGGTTGCCCACTGTAGAGGTAACTGCCAAAGGGTTTTCATCTAAAAAAATTGTTGACGCAGCTATTGAAAGATTCGAAACGAATTATATTTCGGTTCCATATCAAGCAGATATGTTTTTCCGATATACCGGAATCGATACTACAGGCAATATGACCTATCAATCAGAAGCTATTCTTAAATTCCATGATTCAAAAGGATTCAAAAAAAGAAGATGGAAAAAGACTGCCGCATCTATTTTTACAGAATTACAACAAGGACGAATCATCAAAGGAAAGAAAAAAGAAGACCTTGAACTCAGGGAATTGAATCGGATTTTTCTTTTCTGGACACACGAACCGATTGTTGCTTTTGACAAGCCTTTAACCAAAAGCAACCTAGAAGCATATGATTTCAAGTTAATAGACATCAAGGAATTCCAAGGGAATGAAGTATATGAAATAGAATTCAATTGTAATAAATTACAAACCCGTTATGCCGGCCTACCTTCTTTAAAACATTTCAAAGGAAAAATTTATATCAATAAAAAAGATTTTGCCATATTGAAATATGAACAACATTACGAAATGGATTATGAATTTAAAAACAAAAGAACAAAAAAAGGATGGGGAGGAAGCGAAAGAAGGATTATAAGGAATTCCAGGATAGAAATTTTTTCCAAATCAGAACATGGATACCACTTGGATTATGCAAAAGTAAAAAATTACTCAGAAGTGAATCATAATTCTGAAAAAGGAGCTACTAAAAAAATAGTAGGAAATTCAACAGAAGAATATCAATTTTTCAATGTATCGATTAATCATGTAAAAACTCCTGAAGAAAACCTCCTCAACATCAAGTCCAAGGTCAAATACAACCCTTCATTCTGGAAACAATTCAATATCATTTTAAAATAAACACTTCCATGCGAAACATTATCTTATCCTGTTGTTTCATCTTATCAATTTCCATTAATTCTGGGTTTTCACAATCCGACTCCACTACGGATTTATTTTCCACGTCTATCGACACGGTTCTCAGCTTAGTGGAAAACATTCATAATGACAACCCCATTCTTATCTACAGTTCAATTTTTTATAGAAAAAACATCAAAACCTACCGGGGAAAATACAACACGACATATCTACAAGGATTCAAATACGGACAAAAAGAATGGGCGGGCAAACGATTCACTTACATAGACATTTCCCCTATCACTTTTTCCCAGAACAACTTAATCATCATTTTAAGGGTTGGAGACGTAAATTATAAGTCATCAAAAAAATGGAAACTGAACCCCAAGGAATTATTTTTCTACACCATTTACAGATTCGATCCTGAAACGGAAAGTTATAAAATCAAGGAAGTCATCCAAGGAAAAATATGTCCCGACACCACAAACTAAACATATACTTCCATCAAAAAACAGTATGAAAAACCAGCATTATAGGATTCTGTCATTTCCATGACAGTTGTTTTTTGTAATTTCACGGATCATTGAGGAATTGATTCTCGAAGCAGACCCGAAATTTATTTGGAACGGAATAAAACCGCCATATTGATTTTTTCACATCGTGCTGTAATTGAAGCCGATGTAAAAAACTTTCTCCGACAAAAGAAAGCCAACAAGACGGTTATCCGGAAACTGATTGACCATACCCTCCATACCGTTCGGCAAAGCGGCATTCCTTTTTTCCTTCATCATACGGAACAACAAAACGGCCATTCTTTCGGCGAGAAATTAGCCAATGCTATCGAATCCGTATTTGAAAAAGGATATTCCCAAGTTATCGCCATTGGTAATGACACTCCGGATCTTACAACAGAATTAATTCAAAAGACAGAACAACTCCTCAATAAAAACGGTTGTGTATTAGGCCCCTCATTGGATGGCGGTGTTTACCTTATCGGATTAAAAAAATCCAAGTACCATAGAGAAGAATTCATTTCACTTCCCTGGGGGAATAGTGAATTACAAGTCGGCTGGAACGACTATGAAAAAAAAATCAATTTATCGATCAAGTGGCTGAAACCTCTAGGGGACATCGACAGCCATCAGGATTTCATTCAATTCCTCAAAAGAAAAAATCGGAAAATAATATTTTTAATCCAATCGATTAATAATATTATCGCTTCCTATTGCAAAAAGAATTCCCATTTTACGATCTCATATCAAAAAAACTACTACTATCTCATCTCTCTACTAAGAGGACCTCCTTCGCATTTATAATATATACATCTCATCAACACAATAAAATCCTCTGAGAGGAAGAAATATTATTCATTTTTATTTTTTCAAAACAAATTTAATGTTCAGTAAACATTTACTCAGCATTCTTTTTATTTTTTGGATATGCGTATCTTGGTCGCAGACAAAAACAATAAAAGGAATCATCATTGATGATGAAACACAAGAAGCACTGATCGGTGCGGGAGTGGTAGAAAAAGGAACGGACAACGGAACCACAACAGATCTTGAAGGGAAATTCAGTTTGAACATAAGTACCGAAAATCCAACACTTATTTTCTCTTATGTCGGATATGTTTCCCAAGAAATAAAAATATCAGACCATTCGGATTTAATGATTAAATTAAAACAAGGATCTTCCGTTTTAAATGAAGTCGTAGTAACGGCATTGAATCTAAAAAGGGAAACAAAAGCTCTCGGCTATGCCGTACAAAAATTAGAATCGGAAGAAATAGCAACCGTCAAATCTCCAAATTTTGTCGATAACCTGACCGGGAAAATCGCAGGTGTAAATATAAGCCGGGGAGCAACGGGAGTGGGTTCCTCTTCAAAAATAACCATCAGAGGCGAAGCGTCATTCACTAATAATAATCCTTTATTCGTTGTAGATGGAACACCCATCGACAATAGTACAATAATTAATTCAACCAATGAAGCCGCTGCCGGTTTTCAGGAAGTCGATTTCGGTAACCGAGGCATGGAAATCAATCCGGACGATATTGAATCCGTTACCGTTTTGAAAGGACCGAATGCGGCCGCATTATATGGAGCAAGGGCATCCAATGGTGTAATCATTATTACCACAAAAAAAGGAAAAGAAAACAATGGCCTCGGCATTAGTTTTAATTCTTCTACTTTTTTGGAAAAACCATTCCGCCTTCCTCGTTTTCAAAATAAATACGGACAAGGAAATTCGGGTCAATTCGAATTTGTAGATGGATTAGGTGGCGGCACCAATGACAATATTACTTACAGTTGGGGACCGGTATTGGATCAAGGATTGAATATTGCACAATTCGACAGCCCTGTTGCTTTTAACGGTGGCACTGTTAGAGGTGGAGATGTGGCCGTACACGGAGGTGCCGAAATCAATCCTTCTCCATTTATTTCCCATCCGGATAATCTCAAGAATTTTTATCGGACGGGAATAACAACCATTAATAATATTTCTCTTTCGTCCGGTTACGAAAAAGGGAACTATCGTTTTTCCCTTAGTGATTTGAGAAGTCAATCCCCTATTCCCGGAGTTAATTTGGAACGGAATACGATTTCCGGAAATTGGATTTTCAATCCGATAAAAAAACTGAATATTACATCTTCCATTCATTATATGAATTCAAGAAGTGACAATCGCCCTTCCGGTGGTTACGGTTCGGAAAACATTAATTATTCTTTGGTTGCCTGGGGTCCTCGTTCCATGGACATTCAAAATTTAAAAGATTACTGGCAACCCGGACTGGAAGAAATCCAACAGTTTTCTTTTAATTATACTTTTTTCGATAATCCTTATTTTATTCTTTTGGAAAATAGGAATTCATTTAATCGGGATCGGATATTGGGAAATATTTCCGCTACTTATCATTTCACCGATCAATTGAGTTTGAATGTAATGACCGGAATGGATTATTCGGATGAATTAAGAAAACTCCGAAGACATTACAGCACCAACCGTTTTAAAAACGGAGCATATGCGGAACAGGATGTTTTTTTCAGGGAAATCAATACTTCGTTTTTATTGAATTATAATAAAGGATTCGGAAATTTCAATTTCGATTTTTCCATTGGAGGAAACAGGATGAACCAGGAAACGAATTCCCAACAAACCGAAGCATTGGCCTTGGCACAACCGGGTATTTTTAATTTTTCCAATGCAGCCATTCCATTAAATGTCAATCAATTTGAAGCTAAAAAAAGAATCAACAGTCTTTATGCTTTGGCAAAATTGAATTTCAAGGATATTGTTTATCTGGATATTACCGGAAGAAATGATTGGTCCAGTGCATTGGCTACGCCGACTTCTACGGAAAACACTTCGTTCTTTTATTCTTCAATTTCTACGGGAATTATTATTTCCAATATGACGGACTTACCCGAATGGATTTCCTTTGCCAAAATAAGAGGAGGATGGGCACAAGTCGGAAACGACACAGATCCTTTTCAAACAACAGGTGCATTTGTCGCAGGAATTCCTTTTAATTCACAACCGACATTTACGACTCAAAATGAAATCGCCAATGCCGGATTATTACCTGAAAAAACCACTTCGTTGGAGTTGGGAACGGATCTTCGTTTTTTAGACGACAGATTAAAATTGGACATCACCTATTATAATGCATTGACAAAAAATCAGATTATTTCACTCCCCGTTCCCATTTCTTCCGGATATACTTCCCAGATCATTAATGGCGGTGCGGTGCGATCCAAAGGCTGGGAAATCATGTTGGGAGCCACACCCGTTTTGAATAATAATTTCCAATGGAATACCTTCTGGAATTTCAGCAGGAATATTTCAACGGTTGAAGAATTACCCGAAGGAGCGGAAAAAATAACCCTGGCGTATTCTCGTGTTTATGACAATGAAAATCAGACGGTCTGGTTTCAAGTCGAAGAAGGAGGAAAAATCGGTGATATGTACGGAACGGGATATTTAAAGAATGAAAACGGCGATTTTGTAATTGACGACAATGGAAAATATATTGTCGATAACACCTTAAAAAAATTAGGCAATTATAATTCCGATTTCACATTGGGAATCAATAACGAATTCAATTATAAAAACTGGAATTTCAATTTTCTTTTGGATTGGAGACAGGGAGGAGAAATCATTTCAAGGACATTGTCGCTGGCAGCAGTCGGCGGCCAACTCATAGAAACAGAAGACCGACCGGAAGATGGCATTATTGCGGAAGGAGTCGTCAATGTAGGAACATCAGACAATCCTATCTGGGAACAAAATACCACAGCCATCTCTGCCGAATCTTATTATCGACAATTCTATGATAGGAATCACGAAGAAAACAATGTGTATGACGCGACTTATCTCAAATTGAGACAATTATCCTTGGGCTACACTTTCAGACCTAAAAATGAAAAAGGATTTTTCCAAAAAGGACGCACATTAAAAATCGCATTTATAGGAAGGAATTTATGGGCATGGAGTAAAATCCCTCATTTCGATCCGGAACAATTGGCGATACAAGGCAACCGGTTCATCAGTGGAGTCGAAGATATGTCCTACCCTACTTCAAGAAGTTTCGGCATCCAACTCGGATATGATTTTTAATCCAACAAAAAATAAATCATGAAAAAAATAAATTCCAGCATATTCTTCTTCCTCATATTTTCGATGTTTTCCTGCGAAAACAATTTCGAAGAAACCAATACCAACCCGAATGTCCCTACCGATGTGGAACCCGGATTATTATTGCGACAGATTTTATATAATTACGGTGACGAAATGTCTTATGAAGGATTTGTAGCCGGCAATCTACTGGCACAACATTTCACAATGGTCGATTTTAATTTATTCGACCGACACGATTTATCTTCTCCGCAATTGGGTGGAAATCCTTGGCCTGTCATCTATAAAAACTTATTGGACAATGAACGAATCTTAGAGAAATCAAGATCTGAAATCAGCTCATCGGTTTATGAAGGCCCTGCATTAATTTTAAAAGCATACATGACGGCTGCCCTAACAGATATTTACGGCGACATCCCTTATTCCGAAGCCTTAAAAGGAGCGGAAGGCATTACAACACCCGGCTATGATTCCCAGGAAGATATTTATACCGGAGAAAACGGAATTCTGGATAACTTAAAAAATGGTGTAGCATCCATTAATCAATATTCCGGGAACAGACAATTGGAAGGCGATGTTTTATTCAATGGAGATTTAAATGCCTGGATTACATTTGCCCGTTCTTTACGATTGAAATATTTAATGCGGATTTCAGATAGGATAAATATTTCCAATGAATTACAGAATCTTTATGACGAAGGAGATTATATGGATTCCAATTCGCAAAACGGCAGTTTTAATTTTACAGATGGACAGCCGAACAGTTTCAGGATGCAACAACTCCGGGATGGGGATTTTAATTTATATATCCTTTCAGAAACTCTTCATGAAATTTTCGGACAATTAAATGATCCTAGATTGGGCCGTTTATTCCGACCCGTCGGAAATAATCCGGCAGGTACGCAATATCAAGGATTATTAAATGGTCCCGATGCTTCACAGACTTCAATTTCCATCAATGATTTTTCTTTGACGGGAACAATTTTCAGGGAAAACACCGGCTTATTGGATGCCAATTTCATGACGGCTTGGGAAACTCATTTTCTTTGGGCGGAAGCCGCGGAACGAGGACTCGTCAATGCAGATCCAAAACACCATTACGACACAGGTGTACAATTAGCATTTGAATATTGGCAAACGGAAATACCGGAGGACTATCTAACAAATGGAAATGCTACCTATGGTATAAATAATACAAACAAGATAGAACAAATCATTACCCAGAAATGGATAGCGAATTCCATCAATGGATACGAAGGTTGGATAGAATATCGCAGAACGGGTTTTCCGATTTTAAAAACGATTTCCGCCAGCTTGAATAATGATTTAATTCCATTAAAAATGCCTTACCCGGCAGACGAGGCCACTTTGAATACGGACAATTTCAATAATGCAGCAGGAGCGGATGGGAATAGTATTAATGTAAAAGTCTGGTGGGATATGGATTGAAGTTTTCATTTTATTTTGTCTTGATACAAAAGAAATAAAAAATCAAGGCTGTGACTTTTTTTTACGCTACAACAATTTAAAAATGGTCAAGGTCGGGTTTTAATGAAGAATTAAAAAACAATGAATGATGTAATAACATGGCAATGGGGCATTCTTATTTTTTTCGGCATATTATTTTTTGCCATTGCTCCTTTATCTAAAAATGTAAAAGAATTTTTTTCCGCACAATCCGGAAAAGGAAACCAACCCGGCATTTTCCTATTGACGAGCAGTCTTGTTATTTCCTGGATATTCGCCAAGTCCATTACCAATGCCGCCAATCTGGGTTTGGCTTTCGGAATAGTCGGTGGAGTAGCCTATGCGGTTTATTATTTGTCTTTTATTGTCGGAGGAATTATTATTTATCAATTAAGAACGAAAGGCGGTTTTAAAAGTATCCATCATTTTTTGGAAAGTCGTTTCGGACGGAGTGCCGTAATTGTTTTTTCCTTATTAATCGGCCTACGGCTATTCAATGAAGTTTGGTCCAACACGATGGTCATCGGAAGTTATTTCGGTGATATGGGAAGTAAGAATTATTATATTTCCATTTTGGTTTTTACGGGCTTGACATTGGCCTACACTTTAAAAGGCGGACTAAGGAGTTCATTATTGACCGATGCCATCCAAATGATTTTATTCGGCGTTTTATTATTTATTCTTTTAGCTTGGATTCTTCCGAATGAAGACGGCCGTATTTCAACATTAATAACCCGAGGAGATTGGAAATTCGAAACGGGATTGAATTTATTATTCGCAGCTTTACTTCAGGTTTTCAGTTATCCCTTCCACGATCCGGTTTTGACAGACAGGGGTTTCATCAGCAGTCCGAAAACAACATTGAAAAGTTATTTATGGGCAGCCTTAATAGGATTTTTTTGTATTACGGCTTTCAGCCTTATCGGGGTGTTCGCACAAATTCGAGGATTGGAAGGTCAAGCTCCGGTTGAAGTCGGAAAATTATTAGGCACAGGTTCCATGTTGGCCATGAATTTCATCATGGTCACTTCTGCCGCCTCCACATTGGATTCCACCTTTTCATCTTTTTCAAAATTAATGGTCATTGATTTGGGAATCGGCAAAACGAATCCGGTACAAAAAGGACGGATAGTCATGATATTTCTGGTCATTTTAGGAACACTGCCCATATTTGCCACCCCCCAGATTTTATCTGCAACGACCGTAAGCGGAACGATGGTCATGGGTCTCGCTCCCGTATTTTTATTATGGTCGATTAAGGCTCCTAAATGGTCATTCCATTTACCGATTTTCTGGGGTGTATTCGTAGGCATCATTCTAGCCATGGATTATTTTCCGGATTCACTTATTTATACCCAAGGAAAATATGCATCTTTACTATGGTCTAACTTGTGGGGATTAATCATTTGTTTTATCTTATTTTTTATTCCGATTATTTTTCAAAAATGGAAAGAAGGAAAATCATAAAAGACATAGGAAAACTCCAGGGAAGGATTTTGGTTTTCGGTGGAGTGTATAGCAATTTCCAAGCCCTGGAAAAAATGTATGCTATTGCCAAAGATTTGGATATACCTCCTGAAAATATTATTTGCACCGGAGATGTGGTAGCTTATTGTGCCCAACCTGAAACCTGTGTCGAAAAAATAATGGACTGGGGCATTCATGTCATTGCAGGCAATGTGGAAATACAATTGAGGGAAGGAGGAGAAGATTGCGGTTGTCAATTCAAAAGCGGAGGACGATGTGATATTTTTTCCAAACAGTGGTTACCTTTCGCCCAACAAAAATTAAGCAGGAATTCTATTGAATGGATGCAGACCCTACCCGATTTTATCCGCTTCGGATATGCCGATAAAAAAGGCATGGTTGTACATGGTTCATTTCATGAAACGGCAGCATATATTTTCGAATCCACCCCCTGGGAAATCAAGGAAAAGAATTTCATTGATTCCGATTCCGATTTGATCATTTCCGGTCATTGCGGTCTGGTTTTCAATCAGGAAAAAAATAATAAATATTGGTTGAATCCCGGCGTCATCGGAATGCCGGCCAATGACGGCACGACAAGGGTATGGCATATGTTATTGGATGAAAAAGAAAATGGTTTTTCTTTCCAACACCATTCTTTCGAATATGATTTTGAAAAAGCCGCCCAACTCATGGAAATGGAAAATCTCCCTTCCACTTATGCCCGAACTCTACAAACCGGCATTTGGGACAATTGCGAAACCCTACCTGAAGTAGAAACACATTTGCAAGGAAAGCCACTCGAATTTTGATTGGGGCATATTGCTATCTATTGGACAAAAAACAAAGTCAGTTGCCGTGCGTGGCGGTCAAACACCACGCACCGCATCCCATTTTATTTTCTATATTTAGCATCCTAAATTGTAGTCGGACTTTTTTTGCGTTTTTTAAACACCAGTCTGTATATCAGGTAAATTACAAATAATAATCCTAGTAATGGAATCCCGAATACACCCAAAAAGAATACCAATCCTACAATAAAAGATCCCGTATTGGGAATATCAAAAGGAGAAGGAAAATCAACGGCTTCGTTTTTAAAAATTTCCTTACTCGTAGAAAATCTATCTATGGCATTGAAAAGCACTTCCTTGTTTTCCACAACATTTTCAAAATTAAAACCCTCAATTTTTTCACTGTAGGTCATCACGAAATTATCCTCATGTTCCGGAATCAAATCATGAAAACCCGCCTCCAGGATTTTAGCTTTACGGGAATACCCCAAATTAAATGTAGAGGAAACGCCATGAATATCCTTCCGATCCATACCATCCATCATTTGTATCCTGAGCTTACCTTTCCCAATGGGCGGTTTCCAGGAAGCCCCCGTTTCAAAAACATAAATAAAACCATTATAATCTTTTCCATCATAGCCTTCCCTCACCGTTGCCTGATTGGTATTCATGATAAAATAGACATCTATTTTCGTTGTGGATGCCGACGGGAATTTATTCTGCCATATATACCATTCGGAATCGTCGTATCCATATTCGTAAATATCCAATTTGGAATCTACAGGATTTTCCTGTCGTTTTTTTTCAACATCCACCTTATTCCCATCCGAAAAAACACGAATGGCATATAATTCCCTGAATTTGATTTCCGTCAGATCCGAAGCATTCTTATGAGTGGCATAAGTCGCATTAATCGGATAACCGGCTTTCATTACGATATCTTCTTCCGAATGGTTGTGCATCCAATATTCACCTTTTATCACCGCATAGCCTTTATACAATTGAACGGAAATCCTTTCCTCTTTCATTTGTATTTTTTTGTAAGCCGAAGAATCTTCTTCAAACAGGAGTGTATAGGAATTCGCACCTCCCGCTTCCCTCAACCCCGGTTGGGCCACATTCGCATGAAGAACGAAGGTGCAAATCGAAAAAAGGAGGATGGCAATTATTTTTTTCATAAAGATTGAATTATTTCAATTCCGAACGGGGCACTTTTGAATTGGTCTCTACCTTTATCCAAGGATTAACGTAAGATAATGGTTTATAATCCCGAACGGCCGGTGGCACAATATAATATTTATTATTTGTCGGATTCCTTTCCACTTTATAATAAATTTCATGCACCCAGGAATAGTTCCCTCCCCAATATACACCCTCACTTCATTTTCGATTGGTATTTTTTATACGTAACAATCGCATCATTATATTTCTTGGTAGCGGCCGCCTTCTTCAGGGAAAAGCGTTCTTATAGTATATGAGACTATTGATACTACTTATTATTTTCGGATTTATGTCTTGTTCTACGGAGCAGACAAGAAAAAATCAAGAGAGCAAGCCCCCCGAATCGGACTGCAACTATCTGGAATACTTCAAGGATCTAGGCAATCGCAACATTGATACTATTAGAAATAAATTCGGTCTTTTCGATCCTTTAGATGACACACTATCTTTCAAAAAAACAATTTCCGTTTTCTATACTAAAAATGATCGGATTTATAGAAAATCAAAAACACATACCCAATGTAACAAGCAACATATCACACTGGAATTTTTTCAGGATTTAACCGATAACATAGATTTGGAAAACTTCAAGGAATATGATGATCAATTTTTCACGACAAAGGGAAGGGTTTATTTCTGGTGGGTCAATTCAGGAGGACACATGGTTATCCCGGTAGAAAATGCTTCAGGGGAAACATTTACACCTTTCAATGACATTTGCGGAGG
>JAHDFN010000315.1 GCA_020628145.1 Saprospiraceae bacterium
CACCCGCACAAAAAACGTCCTCCCATTCAATATCATACAGTATGGCTGTCGGCTCTATAACCTCCAAAGGATATTCGAATACACAATCATCCGGATTGATAATTGTCAAATCATAAGGCCCCGGACACAAATCCACCAGAACCAATTCATCGATATCTCCTGTACTCCAGGAGATATCCAAATCGTCCTGATTCACCCCCGGCAACAAATCAGCCACGATGGAGCCATCACAATCTCCGAGGCAGGAAACACCTGTTGTAGTTATATCCACTGGGGAGAAGGAAAGCGTCAGTTGCATTGTATCCGAGAATCGGCATCCATTGTTGTCAAGGGTCAACCAATATTCCCCTTGCTCGGTAATATCGAATGTATCAGCGACAGAACCATCCGGCCATATATAGGTTACATCTTGTAAATCCGTTGCCAGGGTAACCGTTTCTCCCTCGCAAATCATCGTATCCTGTAAAGAAAAAACAGGTGTCGTTCCGAAAGAAAGATTGATATCATCCGTATCGCTACAACCGTATCGATCATAAACAGTTACCTTATAGTTGCCGTTTTGTACAACTTCTATGCTTGATGTGGTATCTCCCGTACTCCATTCGTAAACATCCCCATTGGGATCAAATGCATCAATTATATAGGATGGGATATCACAAATACTCTGATCAGGCCCCAAATCCAGAAGAATTTCAGTTGATACTTCCACTACAAAGCTATCTCTTTGGCTACAACCCGGCAGATTAATATCAACCCAGTATGTCCCCGACTCGGAAGCAACGAAGGTAGCTCCGGTGGAGCCATCCTGCCAACTGTAGGTTGCATTGACCGTTGTAGCATCAATGAAGAGTAAATCTTCTCCTGGACAAAAAGAAATGGTATCGAGAGTGGATGTTCCATCCAATACATCAATTTGTAAGAATGAAGTATCCTTCACATTACAAGTATTGCCGGCTTCAGCAATCAACATCACAGAATATGTCCCCGGATCATTAAAAGTATAACTTGTGTTTTCTGAATTGGCAATTACATCTCCTTCCAACACCCATGTAAATGCTTCACCATCCTGACCGGTATAATCGAAATCTACAAAAAACGGCACACAACCACTCGCATTGGGAATGGCTGTAAAAGATGCGGTCACCGTTTCTATTTCGAAATCAATTTTAAATACACCTATATCACACTGTTCAAAAGATTCTGTTGACCACGCCCCAGGAGTCGTATTCAAAACAGCATTAGTCCAACTACATGAACAAACCCCTTGATATACAATACCTCCCTTATCGAAACGACTGGTTCCTCCATCCACATGATCAGCATTACCATAATAGGTTCCGAAAGAAAGTGTTTCTGCATTTTCTGTCAGCACTCCCAAGTAAAAGGAAACCCCTGAAGTACTAAAGGCGTCAGTTGTTGTAGGTAAACCATCTTGAGCTTCGTATCCCGAGAAGTATATATTATTACACTTATCCACCATAAATGCAATGGGTACAAAATCATATCTTCCAAAGTAGATTCCATTCCCTATCGTTGTCGAATAAATTACTGTTGACAAATTCGGATCAAAAGCCGAAATGAATTGTGGCGAATCCGCAACAGCTGAGAATGTATTGGGTGTTTGCAATATACCCGGAGCAGTTGTTGTTCCGTACAAATGAATATTATTATTTTCATCAATATCTACAAAATAACCATGATCATTCCCTGTCTGCGTTCCCCAGAAAGTCCCTTTGACAACATTCTGACCATTGGGAGAAAACACGACCACATAGGCACTTTCTTCCCCTCCGGGCCAACTGGCCTGCACCCCTCCCGAAACCATAGGAAAATCAGGTGCACCCGCCGTTCCCACTACCACTACGTTTCCAAAATCATCTACCCTTAGACCTGAAGCAGTATCGTTATCATCTCCTCCCAAATAGGACGACCAATACAATGTGGACAGGTCACTATTCAATTTAAAAACCACTCCATCCTGTTCGGCAAAGGGATCATTCCCATTGGAATGGTTCGGTTGGAAAGCGTTGGCTGTTGTTGGAAAATCCGTAGAAATGGATGTTGAAGCTACATAAATATTACCTTGATTGTCCAAAACGATCTCCCCTCTATAACTTTCCCCGTATGATGTATTCAATGTGGACAGGTTCAATCCATCGGTACTTGTTCCTCCCATAAAAGTTGATCCAATCAATGCAGTACCATCGGCATTCAACTTAGTAACAACGATATCTGAATCGCCGGAAATATTTCCTTGATATGCATTTCCGGTGGTTGGGTAATCAAAAGAAGAGGAACTACCTAAAATACATAACTGATTGTTGAAATCGGTTATCATGCTGTGGGGATAGTCAGGATAGCTTCCTCCTATGTATGTGGCATAAAGCAAATTCGTTCCTGTGGGGTTGTATTTACTCACTGCTATATCTGTTTCGTTACTGATATTTGAGGTGAATGACTGTTGGAATGCTCCCGGTGTAACCGGATACCCAGGACCGAATGAGATTCCTCCTGCATAAATATTCCCTTCATTATCAAAGGTGGCCGTATGTCCAAAATTCATCGAACCGACCGTCCCCGTAAGTGTGGCGGCAACAACCTGTGGGTCTATGATCAGGGGGTGGTTCTTATCATAACCTTCCGGAAATTTGAACGTAACCTTGTTACCCTCAAGCCTGTATCGACAATCCACCTCTATTTCTTTACCTTCGATTAACTGGAAGGCATAAGGTTTGGATTCCCTTCCTGTACCAACAGAAGTATGGATCATAAGATGACCTTTTTTTAAGGCTAACTTATCTACTCCTTCAAACTCCATCATGATATTTCCCGGATTGGCTCCGGCTTCCAAAATGAAATCATATTTAAAATGTCCCTCATCGGAATAAGCCATTAAATCGACCCCCTCATACAAGCCTTTATAACTTACCTTTTCAAATACGGGTACTTTGGATGCCCATTTTCCAGGGTCATTCCCTTTGTAATAATTATAATAGTGAGATTTTCTATTTTCTCCATCCAACTTAGGTTCGAGTGCATTCCTGAAATGAACCCGATAGGCATGCCCCGACAAAGAGAAATCATTCTTTTCTTCCTCTGTACCCTTCAATTTGAGATCATGAATTTGGGATACGGCATCCTTATCATAATATAGATACGTAAATGCCTTTTTTTCAAGAAACAACTTATTCATTCCTCCCATTGGCATCTGAAATTCGACCTTTTCATGAAATTGGTTATCATTTCTAATGAACTCGAATTCAGGTAGGTTTTTATGCATATTGTGATCATGGGAGCATATCCCCGTATGTTGGGCATTATTATCCGAAATAACAAATAAGAGTCCGCACAGAATTAGAAGCAGTCGGATGTTGTGAGTAAAGGTGGTCATAATTGTCAGTATTTCACATAAGGATGTATAGTTGACATAAATAGATTGAAACCGAAAAAAGGGAAACACGATTCTATAAATCTAACGAAAATAATCCATTTGTATTATAGACATAATTACTGTTTTATTCCATTTAGCGATTGAATTAATTTAATTTCAGCATCCTAAACGACAAAGATGGAATGGTGGATATATCCGGTGGCTATCCTCGGAGGTTTTACAGCAGGCTTTA
>JAHDFN010000050.1:0-20121 GCA_020628145.1 Saprospiraceae bacterium
AAATACCGGCCATAATACCATGGCTCCTAGCCATGTCCGGATGAAAATAACCAATTGATCTTTCAGCTATGATCTTCAGAGAATCGAATACCTCTTCGATTTTTTCGGTAGATTTATTTTTCAGGGATTCCAAATAAACATGATAGCTTTTGACCTTGAATCCGTCTTTTGTATTTATCGACAATGCTTTCCTTATATATTCATCACCTATTCCCTCATCACCTTTCAAATAATAAAGTGCTGCCTGATTCTTATACAACAAACCCAAGGTTTCTAAAACGAATTCTCCCTTTTTCCCTTCCAACAATCTTTCGGATTCCCCTAAGACATTTTCCGCCTTATCCAGCTCACCCAAATCCAAATAAGCCAAGCCCAGATTATTCAGTTTCCTGCTTATATCCGGATTATTATTTAATTTTTCCAACATAATGGATGACTGATAATAATCCACTGCTTTCCGGAAATCCCCAAAGCGATAATAAATCAACGCCGCATCATTGAATATGGAAGAAGCATTCATACTGAAACTGGCATTCAGTTCCTTGTATTTAATCGTGCCGTCTTCATTACGTCCTACGATGTCGATAATGTCATCTATGGCGGTCTGGTAATAATTAACAGATTCATCAAAAAATCCTTTTTCATAATAATACTTTCCTAATAAGGAATAATTATCCGCCCGAATCACCTTACGCAATCTATCCTGAAGTGAAAGCTGATGGAATTCCTTTTCAACTTTGGATGAATAAAAAAGAATGCTATCCAATTCATTCAACATTAGATAACTGTAAGCCGTATAAATATTGGCCGAAGCCCAGCTATAATCATTCAGTCCTTCGGATTCTTTTGAAATATCCTGAAGAACGGAAATGGATTTTTCAAAATCTTCTTCGACCACCATATATTTTCCGGCAATAGGCCAAAGGGAATCCAGAACAGGCCCCATGCTTTCCTGGGCGGACACGGACAAAAAGGATAACGAAAAAGAAAAGATTAATATGGAAGTGTAAAATCTCATAAGTAATTTTTCTGTATAAAAAAATAGCCTTTGCACCCTTCAAGGTACAAAGACTATCTTAAAAGCTATTGGTTTGATTTTACAACTTGATCAATTTCTTCGTTGTGACTTTATCACCTGTTCTCAATAGCACATAATAAACACCGGAAGGCAATTCGCTTGACAATTCCTCACGAACCACATGGTTTCCGGCCGGCTGTTTTTCATTACTCACCAACACTTTCACTTTTTCTCCCACATTGTTATATAATTCAATATCGACAAGCGTTTCTTTTTCCAAATCATATTCCAAAGTGAATTGATCCTTCGCCGGATTAGGGCTTAGTTTCAGATTTCCCCTTTCAATTTGCAATGTTTCTCTTTTTTCCGGGACAGGTTTTGTAGGCCCGACTTTGGGACATATCCTATAAACCATGGAACTCGAAGCAATTGAAGCAACCTGTAAATCATTTTGCATATAAGAAAACCCCATTGAAACATCGGCATCAATATCCCCCCCTAAAGGTAATAAATCCCCCCATTTTTCAGCAAACCCCAAGGGCTTATCCAGGGTTTCACCGGCAGGGACTACAAATTCTTCGAATCCGGCTTCAAGATATGAATTGGCCGGCGTCGTTGTTATTATAAAACCATTAATGGTCAAATCAAAATCAGATGTGTTTACTATACGGACTATAAGATTATTGCTTTCCTTAGGTACACAATTCAAATCTCCTCCTCCATGTCCCCCTCCGTCGGTAGGTCTTCCCAATTGAATCATTTGAGCTAAAGAAAAAGAATGACAAAATAGGATTAGACATAAAGGAATTAAGATTTTCCTTGAAGTGAAATTAAGTGTGTGCATACTTCTTTGTTTTTTAATTATATAAGATTGTTCATTGTTGCATTAAAACGTATTCGAATTCCGGTTAAAAACCAAAACTCGAATACGCAATTGAATACAGGGATTTAAAGATGGGGATATTACAGTTTGATCAATTTCCGGGTCACGACTTCATCATCAGTACGTAAAAGCACATAATAAACACCGGAAGGCAATTCGCTTGATAATTTCTCACGAACCGCATAATTTCCCGCCGGCTGTTTTTCATTACTTACCAACACTTTCACTTTTTCTCCCACATTGTTATATAATTCAATATCAACGGCGGTTTCTTTTTCCAAATCATATTTCAAAGTGAATTGATCTTTGACCGGATTGGGGCTTATGTTTACCTCCTTTTCATTTATAGTTCCTGATAATCTTGAATCTTGAGGGATCACATTAGCTCTCGGACAAGTTTTATAGTCTAAAGAAGTCGAAATAAATGAAGTCCTTGGAAAACTATTGCGAGAGGGTCGATATTCATAGAGAAATGAATAATTGGCTTTAATATCCTGCCAATGCGACAACAAATCTCCCCAATCGGATTGAAATTTAGGTGTCATGATATATTTCCCACCAGCCGGAATTTCAATTTCTTCAAACTCATCATCTAAATACGGATTATAAGGAAGGGTCGTAATCTGAGCATTTTTAATAGTGATATCCAAATTACTTGTATTTTCCAATTCAACGACTAATACATTTGTAATTAATGAAACACAACCGGTAGTCTCTCCTCCTCCTCCTCCATCGGTAGGTCTCCCCAACTGAATCATCTGTGCTGAGGAGGTAGAATAACAAAACAAGATTAGACATAAGGAAAATAAGATTTCCCTTATGCTTGAATTAAGTGTGTGCATACTTCTTTGTTTTTGTAAAAAAGATTATTCTCTATTATCGTTTCAGGAATTATCTCCGGAGTTCCTTCAATAAATCCCGTGCTTTACCGACAGAATTGAATCCTGCGGTATCGGCAATCTTTTTCAGTTGTTTTTCAGCAGCTACACGATTTCCTTTTTGACTATATGCTTTAACCAACCACCATGATATGACTTCTTTAGAATCATCATCAAGATCGGTTGTATTCATTTTTTCCAATTCGAGGATAAGTTGTTCCACACTTCCTTTCTCATTCATTTGTTTAATATCCGAAAGCGTTTTCTTCACCCCGGTCAAAGTCGTGATGTCCTGACTTTCCTTTCCCCTCATTATATTATCGGACATCTTGTCCACATATTCATCCACCTGGGCAAAAACGGCATTCGAATCCGTTGTGTTTCCATTGGATGAATTCAGGATAAAATATCCTGCAACAGCCAAGGCAAATAAGAATAGCAAAGGCAGCGACCATTTCCACATACTTGCCTTGCCTTTTTCCAATGATGTTTCTCTTGTCCTATCCTTTATAACAGGAGGACGCTCTTCTTGTCCGAGTCCTCTGTCTTCGAAAGTGCCGGTGAGTAGGTCTGCCAAACGAAAACGGTCCACCTGTTCCTTGAAGGAGGTGTCGGATTCCATTTTCCGTTGAAATTCCTTCAACTCGACATCCGTTAATTCCATATCTAAAAACCGTTGAACCATTTCCAATTCCTTATCATTTAATTTTCTTGACATGGCCTAGCGATTTTGATGGTTGATTTCCAAATAAGTCAACTTCCTCAGTTTTTTGAGGCAGTTCACTTTTTTCTGTGTAGCAGCATTCGGTGTCGGAAAACCCAGTATTGAAGAAATCTCCTTGATTCTTTTCCCTTCAATCACATTCATTCTCAACAACTGTTTGCATTTTTCCCCCATAGAAGAAAAAGCTCTCCCGAACGCCCGGTACATCCTCTCTTCCTCGCTTTCACCAAACAACTCTAAGACATCCAATGAATCTTCTTTTGCCACCTTGACCAAGTCATTGGATTCCAATAATGAAACCCATTCCTTTTTCTTGTTGATCGTGTTATAGAACTGGTACAAAGCATTTTTCGACATTGTTACCATATAACCGTTCACATTCTCCGGCAGCATATCCTTATTCACATAAAACTTCTTCCAAAACCGGGCAATCACTGTCGAACAGATATCCTTTGCATCGGATTCCGAACTCGCCTTAGTACGAATAAAGGGCAGAAGGACTGTATGATACACTTCGTTACAGTGTTCATCCAATAAATGCCTTTTACCTCCAAAAGCTTCCTTAAAGGCTATTGGCCAATTGTAATCGTAAGACATCCTTCTAAATTATTGATGTGGTTATTTTGAAAATGTGTCACTTCTTGTATCCTTATTTATAAAAGATGGCATACAACCACCTGCAAAATCACAAAAAAACTGATTGTCAGTCAAATAAAGATAACCAACCATTCAGATTATAATATTGATTTTGAAGTTCCCAAAAGGGAAACGACAGTAAATATAATATTTACAGGGAGGATGAGGGGGGCAGTATGGTATTACACATTGGTTTATACTGTATATGAACCAATGTGTAATACCATAAACGACTTAAATATATGAATCAAAAGCCGACTTCCCAAATTTCCCATGTGGTTTGTTTCTATAGGTATATATGTGACGGTTTCAATAATCCATCCTTTCCGGCAGCATAATGAAAGAGCATATAAAAAGTTAAACCGTATTCTGCGTTTTTTTATATCAGCCCTGTACTTTATCCCCACCTTTATCATCACAAATCAAGAATCTCCCTTATTTTTATGAAAATTCCATTTTATGCTCGGTATCAATCCGGATATACGTAAATCCCATACCCTCACCGGTGAATTCTATAGGAGTGAAGTCATCTTCAACCAAGTGATAGAAAAGATATTCGCCCGTTCATGGCATTATGCTGACGATGCCGGTTGCATTAAGTCAAATATCTCCATCCAGCCTATAAACCTTTTACCCGGAGTACTTGACGAGCCTATCGTTTTTACTAGGGATAAGAATGGAAAAGCACATTGCATGTCCAATGTCTGTACACATAGAGGGATGATTCTTGTTGAGGAAGGTAGTAAGAGTAGAATCATCAGTTGTAAATATCATGGTAGATGCTTTAGGCTCGATGGCTCTTTTAAGAGCATGCCTGCATTTGAGGAAGCAGAGGGATTCCCATGTGAAGATGACAATTTACCCCAAGTCCCATTTACCGAGTGGGCAGGAATGCTGTTTACGTCACTGAACCCGCTTGTTTCTTTTGAAGAAATCATTCGCCCTATCCAAGAACGACTATCCTTCTTACCTTTGGATAAAATGGTTTTTGATGCTTCCAGATCCAAAGACTATTTCGTGAATGCCAACTGGGCTTTGTATTGCGACAATTATCTTGAAGGATTACATATACCATTTGTACACCCCGCATTGAATGCCAATCTTGATTTTGAAAATTATGCCTATGAAATTTATCCATACTGCAATCTACAATTGGGAATAGGAAATGGTCAGGCTGATAGCTTTGATATTCCCGAAGGTCATCAAGATTATGGTAAGGATGTGTATGCATATTATTACTGGCTCTTCCCCAATCTAATGCTCAACTTTTATACCTGGGGCCTTTCCCTCAATGTAGTCGAACCGACTTCATTCAATACCACAAAAGTCCGTTTCCGAACCTATATGTATCCCGGTGCAGAAGCTGTTTTTGAAGATTCTCCTTTGGATGAAACGGAAATGGAAGACGAATGGGTGGTAGAACGGGTACAAAAAGGAATTCAATCCAGAATGTATAAGCGGGGGCGGTTTTCACCTAGCATGGAAAAAGGGGTTCATCATTTTCATCGGCTCATTCAAGAATATATGTCGAGCTAGTACTCCCAACAACCTCATAATTTAGAACACATACAATTATAGTTTGGAAGGCGTAGAAACTGCTCCTTTCGGAATAAGTTTCCATAGTAATACTTTTAACTTACCTCGGTGTCTATTTTTGAGGAGGTTCAACATTGATGTTTTAGCTTTTGTTCTATACTGTTTTTATTTCAAATCCAATCGCATTTTATCTTCTTCTATAAGAATTCTCCCTTCTCTTATCATTAGCAATGAAAAAGCCCATTAATTGCTTAATAGGCTTTTATGTTCTATACTTAAAATACTAACTCTATATGACCGAGACATTCACCGCATTCAAGCCTTTCCTGCCTTCCTCTACATCATATGAGACTTTGTCGCCTTCATTAAGAGAGCTTCCATTTAAGCCATTTATATGTACAAAAACATCTTTTCCTCCATCATCTGGCGTAATGAATCCAAATCCTTTCCCTTCGTTAAAAAACTTTACTGTTCCTTTATTCATTCTTTATTATATTATGAAATCTTTAAATAAAAAGGCAAGATACTAGATTAATCCTATTTCTTCTTCCTTTTTATTCCTTTTAAGGAGAATATCTTAAATCTTTGAGATATATTTAATCATATACGATTATAATTGTTCTTAAAATGATGGATAAGCGTATGTTAAAAATTGGCTTTTGAATGTAGCAGAAAAGTATTTTGAGTTAGAACGAGCCTCTATTTCTTAGGAATAGCCTTAGCTATTGCTGAAAATTAGGCGAAATTATCACTCGAAAGACCCTCGGCTACATCGCGAAGTGTTAAATTTAGAACATACTCTAAGTTCCCCCAACGAGAAAAAATCTTCAAATCAAACATCATATAAGTTAAAATCACTTATTGCCCCAAAGGTATCATTTAATCCATCACCATTGGGTGTGAAAATATTTCTAGTAGGTGTCCCCGGGCAACAAGGTAACCCGGGTGGGCCGCTTCGATTTCGCCGTGTGCCATTTTTCCCTCCTTCGCCTTTTCCAAAGCGGCCAATTGGGATTCTGCCAGAATCAGCCCTTCCCTCAACTCCCGCACCTTGAGCCGTTTCCATATCGTGGCGAAGCCAGATGGAACGGACTTCTCCCGGTGAAATCAGGAACTCCCTTTTCTTCAGTTCGTTGGAGGCACGGAGCCGACCCAGGGCCAGATGCCGGATTAAGCCGTGGCTACTTCATCTAATCACCTCATCGCAACCACTTCCTTCCGAGCGACTCCTCCAAACAATGCCAATGTATTCAATACGTGTGCTTCAAGCAATTCGGATGCCGCAGCTACATTTTCCCTATCGGCTTCCTCCATACATTCCAAAAGTAGAAGTAATGCATCGTTGATATATGCCAATTGAATATCATACTCTTTTTCTTCAATCCCGAATTCTCCAAGTTTGCCATTTTCTCCGGAAATAAAGAAAAACGTCCCTGTCAAATAATCGTGCCTCCATTCCAAATCTTCCCAATCATGTAAATCCAATAATTGATCATTGGCTAGATTAGAAAGGATTTCAACATCGAAATAAAAAGTGTACCATTCATCCGGCAAATAACCAACCTGCTGATCCACCCTCCACTGAGACAAGGCACAATGGATATCATTGACAATAAAAAGGGATTTTTCTTTTTCCTGATGAATAACTCCCCTTTCCAAATCATTTATTTTTTTCTCCAGGTATTCAGGAAGGCTACCCCATTCTTTTTTATATTCTTCGGAAGCTTTTACAAATACTTTATTAATTTCCCATTTCCTTTTCAACCGATCTATATTGTACTTTGCAGAATAATAATCTTCATAATTAAGATGATAAAGGATTGGAATTAAAAACTGATCCAATTTAATGGAAATAGATTTTACACTTTCTTCGGGACAACCCGGAAAATTGAATGCGAATAGGGAAAGGAAAAAGAATGCTGTGATATTTTTCATGATACTCGATTTAATTATAATTCAAATATCAAGGCAAATCCAGTTAATAAAAATGACGGAAATCAGTTTAAGGAATGACAATGGACAACATCAGCCCGGCAGGTTCTTCAGGGCTTCCGAATCCAGAATCCGAATTTTACCTTTCTCCATCCCAACCCAACCTGCTTCCTTAAATTCGGAAAGGGTTCTAATGGCCGTTTCCTTGGCAGTACCCACAAGAGCCGCCAAATCATCCCTAAGGATACTGAAGTCTTCCGATTCGTATTTTTCATTCAATTGGAGTAATGCATCCGCAACCCTCTTTCTTATGGAATCGTAGGCTAGGCGGATAAGTTTTTCTTCCTTGTCATAAATATTGTCTGCCAGCATTTTTATAAAGTAGGATGAAAATTCACGACTCCCATACAATAGGTTACGGAAATCCTCTTTGGGTATAAGACTCACTTCCACCTCTTCCAATGCAGTAGCGGTATCTTCATATGTTTTATCCTTAATCAGATTTTCATATCCCAAAAATTCTCCGGCTCTGAAAATATCCGTAATTAATTCCTTACCCCAGTCATTTGTCTTATGGATTTTCACTTTTCCCTTATGGATAAAATACAAATACCGGGGGTGGCCTCCTTCCGAATACAATTCGGATTTTTTCTTATAATTTCGAATTTCCTTATTTTTAGAAAGTTCTTCCAGTTGAAGAATTCCCCGGGCTTCATTCATAAAAGTATTCAAGCCTTGCGGCGTACCATCGAAAGATGAATTGATTTTTTCATTTTTTTTTAACCGCATGGCGATGGCATCCAATAATTCCACATCATCGAAAGGTTTGGTAATATAATCATCCGCACCCAAATTCATTCCTTTTCTGAAATCCTGTTTTTCTGATTTGGCCGTTAGAAAAATAAAAGGGATACCTGCCGTTTCCGGTTTGGATGATAATATTCGAACAACACCGAAGCCATCCAGTTCCGGCATCATCACATCACATAGAATCAGATCCGGTTCGACTTCCATCGCCAAACGGACACCGGCCTTGCCGTTTTCCGCAGCATGTACTTCATACCCTGCCAATTCCAAAATTTCTTCCAGATTATCTCGTACCTCATAGGTATCTTCTATCACCAATATCTTCTTCATATCATTTTATTTCCAGAATAAAGATAGAAAATAAATCAAGGTATCGCCATTGACAAAAATCATTCCCATCAATGATTTTTGTCATTTCCATCCTGTACACCTCATCCGATATTTGTCTTATCAGTTCAAAATAAAATAAGGAAACATGGGTACACAATCCAATATTCAAAATGTAATGACAGCCAACCCGATTTGTTTGGGAACTCATGCCAGCATGGCAGAAGTAGGAAGGATTTTCAAGGAACAGGACATACATCATATTCCTATTGTAGATAGCGAAAATAAACTATGCGGCATTATCGGTTATTCCGATTTCACTACAGCCTTGGATTCAATGACTCCATTCGACAACAGCAAGGTTGCGGCAGCCAACGAGAGAGGATTATCAAGTCTAATCGTCAAGGACTATATGGCCTCTCCCGTGGTTTATCTCCGTGCAGATCACAGCATTGGGAATGCCATAGATATTTTCAGGGAAAACCGATTCCATGCACTTCCCATCGTAGATCGGGACAAGAAGGTAATCGGAATCATAACGACCTACGATCTTCTTTTGGAATTGAGTAAGGAGAGTTTCATCTGGTAATCGGAAATAGAAGCCATCTACATTAATCCATGTACAGTATAAAAACAATATCGGTTACCTTGTTACCACCTCGCACAGTACGTTTTACTAGAATTTACCAGGTGGAAAATCCCTGACAAGGCGGTTCAAGTATTGTCCTGTACTTAGTACACTACTATAAAACCCTCATATCATGGATAGTCAATTGATACCCGAAATGATCGAAACGAAGATCGATGCCCGGAAAAAATATTTGAATTTGTTTTTGGGTGATGGTTTTATTACACCGGAATTGATGACGCCTGAAGGTCAACAACGGTTGGGAGAAATTCCCGAAGGGATGAGAGAATATGTTTGTTCTATCAACAAGCTATATCTGGTTAGCGATTTCATCGGACAAGTAAGTGATGATTTCATATTTAGCTTATTAAAAGATGACAGGTATGATGAAGTTAGTTTATGCCACCTATTCGACCTTCTCATCTTCCATTCAGTGTTAGAAGGCAATGGCTATGCTTGGCCATCGATTACCCAAAAAATGAATCGGAAGGACAACGAAGGAATAAGGAAAGTGATATAAATCATATTTAGTAATGTTCAAGGTCATTTCCAAGCAAAAATCATCTCCGTAATTTTGGAAAAAGACATCTTTATTCACACTTGGAAATATACTTTTAAAATCATGTTGACAGTAAAATATATCGGAATGAAAAACAGGATAGACGAAATAGAGAGAAGGATAGAAAAAGCCAAAGGCACTCCTCCTTTTCCCGTCCGTTTGGAAATCGTCGATAATCCAGAAGATATTCTTAAGCAGGACATCAACAAAATCCCTACTGTTTTGGCCGATGATAAAATCATCAGCGAGGGAAGACTACCCCATTCCAAAAAACTGAAACAAGTCTTCGACGAATTTTTCACAATCGGAAAAGTTATGAAAACAATAAACCAAAAAAATATAGATAAAATCCTTGTTCCGATGGATCAATCGGATGCTGCTGCCAAGGCATTGAAATATGCTAAGGAATTAGCCACTAGAGTAGGTGCGACATTGAACATCATTCATGTCGGCTCGGCATACATTGATACCAGCCAACCCCTCCTACCACAAACCATGGAAGATTTGAGGCAGGTGCGGATCAAGCAATTGAAGAAATTAGTCAAACCCGTTTTCCCCAACGGGAAATACCCTCCGGTTATGTATGAACTGGGATTCCCTATTGATGTGATTACAGAGGCTTCGGCCAATTATGACTTGGTAGTTATGGGTAGCACCGGAGAACATGGCTTCCTTGACAGGGTATTGGGTAGTATCTCTTCCGGAGTGGCCCAAAAGGCCCAATGTCCGGTACTACTGATTCCGAAAGAGTATGAAATGAAATCTTCGGGCAAGATACTATGTGCTTGTGACCCGGATAACATGTACGAAGACATCGTAGATAAATTATTGGAATTGTCGATGGATGAAGATTACCAAGAAATACATTTCGTGGAAATCGTTCCTCCGGGAGAACGAGGTAATAAGAAACTGAGTACCTCCCTCATTGAAGAAGTCTTGAAGAACAACTATGAAGACATACATTTCCATGTGGATCAGGTAGAAAGTGATTCCATCATAGAAGGACTTAAAAAATACGCTGAAGAAGAGGAGATCGGCTTCATTGTCATGGTGACCGAACATAGGAAACCATTGGCGGCCTTGTTTCACAAAAGTCAGACAAAGAAAATGGTCATGGATATCGATACTCCATTATTGATACTACATGCCCGTCATTAATTCATCTTAAAAATATAATATTATGAAAACGATATTGGTCCCTACGGATTTTTCCGAAAATGCGGAAAATGCTTTGAATTACGCCATTCCTATGGCCAATGCCTTCGGAGCGAATATAGAATTGGTGCATACCTTCCATTTGTCCCAGAGGGCGGGAATGTTAGTATCCGTACAAGAACGGATGCGGATAGAAGCCCATAAGGATTTGAAGAAGATGGTGAAAGAATATCAGGATAAGATGACGAATGGCAACAACATGGATTTCCATCTGATTAGGGATTATGCCCCCGAGGGGATTTCCTATATGGCCAAAAAACTGAAAGCCGATGTCATTGTAATGGGAACAAAAGGAGCATCGGGTTTGAAAGGAGCTATCTGGGGAAGTGTCGCTTCCCGGTTGATAGCGATAACTTCCATTCCGGTCATTGCCGTACCCAAATATTATAATCGCTTCAACCTTGACAGGATCCTGCTCGCCATTGAAAATCCGACCTTTAATGATAAGGACACAATGGCTCCCTTACAAAAATTGAAAAAGAAATCAGGTGCTACGGTTACCACATTCAATATGGCCGTGCCGATTACGGTAGAAGTGGATGAGGAAACCGAAACCTTGACCACCAGTGACACCATCCGGGAAATCAGCGATGATTATCATCAATCTTTCGATACGGATTTGAAAGAAGGACTGGTAAAATATGTCAACAAGAACAAAGTGGATATGATTTGTATGATCAGAAAAGAACGGGGATTCTTCTCTGATTTGGTACACGCCAGTGCTACGAAAAAAATCATATTTGACTCCCCTGTCCCTTTATTGATATTGTACTATAGGGAAAAGAAATAGGTGCTTAGAAGTTAATGATAAGATAATCTATAAAAACCAATATCGCCATGGAAGAGAATAGGTATCCGGTATTCGAAGAAATATTCACCATCCACGATCTGATTTGCGGTGCATTGATTGTCGGCGTTTTGTTGATGGGGTATTTCTCAACCAATGCGATAGTCGCTATGATATTGACAAACCTTGCCGTTTTCCTCATTCTCTTCCTATGGTTTTTCCTTTCCTTCAATATTTTTTTCGGGAAAGATTCATTGGTTCTTTTTTTCAACATACCTTTCATGGAAAAAGAAATTCCCTATGAGGATATAGAATCATGTCGAATTGTAAAAGGTAATTGGTTGAAAAGGATTTCGAAAAACCGAAAAAAATACAGCTTCCCCCTGGGAATAAGCCCCAACAAGGAAGTCATTGAAATCCGTTTCAAAAATAAGAATAAAAAAACATTGGTCATCGGTGTAAAAGATGTCCACACCCTTCATAATCTCATAGAAAAACAAATTACATTATTTAATACCGGTTTCCGAAAGAATCGTACCAAAAGAGCCACTCCAATATTCCCATAGTTCTCGTTTTTTTTGCACTGCTCTTAATTATGATTTAGTTCGGAAACCGGAAAATTCAATTGACATGAATATTTACAATTCAATTTCAAATATCATGACTTACGACCCCATCACCGTTAGTCCCAAAGCTTCCCTGAAGGAAGTAAAGGATATTATGGAAAAGAAAAAAATCCATCATCTCCCTGTTTTGGAGAACGGTCGGTTGGCAGGCATAATCAGTAAGAGCGACCTCTTATTATTCATGAAAAAGAAATTCGTGGCATACGACGACATTGTGGAAAAAAGCAGACTCAATGCCTTCCATGTAGAAGACATCATGACCACCGGTATTGCCCGGCTTTCCCCGGAGGATCACATTGCAACTGCATTGAATTTATTTAAGGAAAATATTTTCCATGCCGTTCCTATTGAAAAAGAAGGAAGGCTGGTCGGTATTGTCACCACCTTCGATATTATTGACAATTTATTGAAAGAAGCCCAACCATCCGAATAATCAAAATCATTTCAAGGCATGATAAGATTCATTTTCCGATTGACGGTTTGACGATATTTTTGAAATATCAAATCACTAAAAAATTAAAGTAATGAAAATTAAAATGTTCCAAGCCAGCATAGCCAGTATCATGTGGAGATTTTATCTATTAATGGCCATTGTCATCATCGGAGTATTTACATACCAAACCTGGTTATTCATACTAGGGTATGCAATTTTAGCCACTTGTTTATTAGGTTTGAAATTCGAATGGAAAAACAAAGATGAAAAATCAGGTTCCCAAAAACCAAATAATGTTACATACCGAATAACACCCTACAAAAAAGCCGGATAAAAAGGGTTTCCTTATTTCCCTTTGTTCATCATCCGTTCCGATAAAATCGGAACGGATTTTTTATTACCGGAATAAATGAATGAAAAAAATCATTTTCGATCATGATGCACATCATCTCTTCCAAGCTTAGATGCTCCTATCTTTAGGATAACAATTTGATGAACATTAAAAAATAGTGAAATGAAAAAAATAATCATCCCCGTAGATTTTTCCAAAGCGTCTATCAATGCTGTGGAATATGCCATCCAAATGTTTGGAAGTAATGCCGACATCAGTTTAATCCATGTCGTACCCGGCGAGTTGGGCAGCGATGAAGCATTCAACAGATTGGTTGCCGAAAACCGTACCCGAGAAATCCGCTATCAATTAATGGATTTCATCAGAGATGGTTTAGGCAGGCCTTTTTTCCCGGGTAATTTCAAATTAATCATGAAGGTGGGAAGAATTATTTCATCCATCGTAGATCATGTCAAGGAAAACGAATACGATGTCATGGTTCTTGCGACAAGAGACAAATATAATCTTGTGGACAAATTACTAGGAACCGTTTCCTTCGGTATCGTCAAACAATTGGATATTCCGATTTACCTGATTCCTATCCATTCCAAATTCGAAGGTTTTAAAAAAGTAATGGTAGCCAGCGACAGGAATATGAAAAACACGAAAACCATTTTAAATATTTCCAAGTGGAATAAATCCTATAATTCTTTTATTAAATTCCTACATATCCATACGGATGATTCTCCGGAGTATAACGAAGAAAGGGCAAAAATACTAAGAGGGATTTTCCGGGAAACCGACCCCGGATTCGGTTTCGAAGTTGCTACGATAAACAGTAATGATGTTTCAGAAAGTCTCTTGGGAGAAGCCTACAATTACCATGCGGATTTAATGATTGTACTTCCGGAAAACCAGACTTTCCTACAAACCCTACTTTATAAAAGCATCACCAAGAAACTGATTCAGCATTCAAGTATCCCACTTTTATTTTTCCCTTATGGAAAAGAAAACAGCAAGAGTGCCGATCCTAAAAAAGAAAAACAGAATTATTGATTGTTTAAATTCAAGTATCATGAAAAGAACAGTAGAACAATATATGGATAAACGCCCATTTTGTTTTAATGAAAACGACAGGGTAAATGAAGTTATAGAAATCATGACAAAGGACAACCTTACTCACGCCATCATAACAGACAGTGCCGAAAAAGCTGTAGGTGTAGTTTCCAGAAAAGACATGTTGGATTTCCTTTTGGAATTAATTAAAAACAATGGTGGAAGCAAATATTGTGAATTGGAGATCAATAATACGAAGTTGAAATATATCATGACAAAAACACCGGTAGTCGTCAAAGAAAGCGACGACATGGAAGACGCCACCAGGGTTTTGAATAAATATAAGTTCCATTGCCTTCCGGTTGTTAATGATTCAGGACAAATCAACGGCATCATTACATTCTTCGACTTGATTCTAGGTTTGATGGATCAGATGAATCCTCCCGTACACGGGTTCACGCCCAGCAGACATTTTCGGAGCAGTACTTGGCTGAAAGATTATTCCTGGACGATTTAAGAGAAGTACTTTTCATACAACACTCATCTTTAGCAAAGGGTTATTCTTCTAATGGAATAACCCTTCTTTTTCATTACATATCAGAAAAAGATTATAATCACAAAGAAGAGTGCAAATCCGGCAAAGACAAACTAAAAACAGTCCCTTCTCTTCCCTTACTTGTAAAACCGATATCTCCACCTAGTAATTCGACATATCTTTTTACGATATTCAAGCCCAATCCGGTGCCTTTTATATTTTCGACATTGGAAGCTCTGAAAAAACGGGAAAACAAATGTTTTTGTTCTTTCTCAGGGATTCCGATGCCCTGATCAATAATTTCCACAGACATACCTTTTTCCGTTTTCCTTATTCTACAATAAACATTTTTTCCTTCAGGGCTATATTTAATGGCATTGGACATCAAATTGAATAAAATATTTTTCAAAATTCTTCCATCCGAATAAATCACTTCCAATCCGGATTCGTTTTCATATATTATTTTCTGTCCTTTCTTCTTAATCCCTTTTAATTCATCCAAAACAGAATGACAGAATTCCTTGATATTGATTTCTGAAATTTCAACTATTTCCTTTCCTTCTTCTATCTTGGATAAGGAAAGGAATTCGTTCAGAATATTCGTTAGATTCCGAACGGAGGATTTAATCCGATCCGTATGTTTCAATCTTTTTCCCTGCTGTTCTTTTGTCTCATATTTGGAAATCAAAGAAGATGAAGAAAGAATGGTACTTAAAGGCGTCCTGAATTCATGGGATGCCATTGAAACAAATCTGGATTTCAATTCATTTAATTCTTTTTCTTTATTCAGCGCCTCTTCTAATTGAATTTCTCTTTCCTCTAAAGTCTTATTGGTTTTCAACAATCGGTTTATCGTATCCTCTAACTCTTTGGTTCTTTGCTCCACCTTTTCTTCCAACTTTTCATTCAACTGCAAAAGCTGTCCTCGACTATCTTCCAATTCAAGTAGAATTTTTTTACGATTGGTATCATCCGTTACATAGGCCAGTGCAAATTTATCCCCTCCTATTTCAGTGGAACTCAAACTGATTTCTACCGGAAATTCTGATCCGTTTTTTTTGAGTCCGTATAATTCACGGTGAGCCCCCATAATCCTAGGCTTTGGATTTTTAAGATATTTATTCCGATAATCAGAATGTTGCCCTCGATAATTCCGGGGAACCAAATCTTCAATTTTCATCCCTTTCATCCCGCCTTCCAAATACCCGAATAATTTATTACAAAACGGATTGCTATGTATTATCGTACCCGTTCGGTCAACAACCAAGATACCAATAGTCGCTTCTTCGAAAATAGGCGGCAGAACCTTATCATATTCCATCTTCATTTCATTTTGGTTTTATAAAGTTATAAAATTCGGCACACAGACAAAAAAAGCGAAAGAATTATTCCTTTCGCTTCTTCTAGTAATTAGATATCACCTCAATATTTTTCCCTAATAAAAAGATTCGGATTCGTAATTGTATGGAATAAGCAATTCGCATTCTTTCTCTGAAAAACGGCTTATTAACTTTTCAAATTCTTCGGGAGTCGGATTCACACTATAAACCGTTCCTCTTACAGGATCTTCTACGACTTCCATTTTCTTTATCCATTTTTTCAATTCTCCCTCCTCTTCCTCCCAATCAAACAACCGTAAAGTAAAAGCCCCATTCTGTTCCGGTGCAACCATCCAAACCGTCCAACCCGATCCTTCCTCCGATTCCTTATTGAAAAAATACATTCCGTTATAATTTATCAACATTTCATTTTCTGTAAAAGAAAAAACCGTATCAATATCATATTCGACAATTTCAACGACACCTTCCTTATCCGTATATTCGAATGAAAGACATTTTCCATTTTCAGGCTTGAAAATTTTCTTTTCGTTTATGTTACAATTTTCCAAACCAACCGTATCTTCCTGAAAAAACATTTCATAGGTCTGATGACCCATCCAAAGGACTGAATTCCATTCGGCAATCACAATTGAACTATCGCCTTCCACCAAATACCGCCCCTGTAATTCCAAAGGAAGGCTTTCATACATTTCCCCTGACATCGGTTCAGGGCCATCAAATAACAAATTGGATTCGCAAGAAAACAAACACAGTATTATGCTTGTATTTAAAATCAGAAATATGTTTTTCATAATTATCGGGTTTTAACATCAAGCATCTATCACTTCATTAGAACGATCCCCTTTAATGAATAAAAGAAAAATATACCTTGACAATAAAAGAAGGAAAACACCTACAATCAAGAACAAATTATCTTTAATGATTTCAGGAAAAAATGCACCTACAACCAAACCGAAAAGAGCTCCATACAACTTCAACAGTCCATAATCGAAATCAGTAAAATTCTCTTTCATTTTTCTCATTAAATATTGATACATGCTAATCATCTCGTAACATTTTTATGTGAAGATTTATAATGAATTTCCTTATATCGTTCCAATTGCCTTTCAGCTTTCCTTATCGCATCCTGAAATGCAACATGTTCTGAAACATTGCTACTCTTTACATAAATAGGATTACCTTTTTCAGGAAATACTTTTAAAGCAACTTTGGCATCACCTTTCTGTTCCCTTCCTATTTCTGTTTCAACGGTAACCAGAAAACGGAATTTCTTGAATTTCTCAGTCAACCTTTTTTTATAATATTCGAATAGGCGTTCCTGATTCGGATGCCCCTTCGCATTTATCTTGATATCCATGACATTAATTTTAAAAATCATTAAAAAACCATGGGGTGGGTTTTCAAAACCGAAAGACATACGCCCCACCCCATTTCAACAACACACAGCATATTTTACAAATCCATCAAACGACGGATAGTATTTTGAATTCATTTTCTCCAAAGCGAAATACATCATCTTTATGTTTCCCCCTTAGTTCCTTGTAAATGGGAGCGGATGTAGAAATACCTACTACATCTTCCTCGCCGTAATTCAATACCGCAGGAATAGAAATATAAAACTTACCGTGATCCGTTTCGATAACGGAACCCAGACCAACTTCGCTCTTCTCTTCCTCAGGCAATGATTCCAATATGGATAAATCGGACTTGGCACGAGCCAATTGGCTCTCAAGATTCAGAATCATTTCGGATGCTTCTCCCTGATGTGAAAAATCTTCTACATCTTTAGTTTCATTTTCGTCCAAATCAGACATTGACTTATAATCCGAAATCAGATTTTCAAAATTCCGAATCAGGATTTGCTGCACCCTGATCGCTTCCTTTTTCATTTTTTTCTTATCCATGATTTTATATTTTTCAACCAATTTTCATTTTGAAAATCTTTTTATAGATATCAACAAATATATAGGAAAGCATAACCCGGCCGAAATGACCCCAATCAATAAAAAAAATGATTTCCATCAATAACAAACACCCTTTCTCATAGAAAAACGGAAATAAAGAAGGAGCAACATATATTTTAATTTAAATAATCTATTTAAATTAGATACATATGAATATCAAAAACAATATTGTACAAAACAATAAATTACCCTGTCGAAAAATTGTCGCATATTTTAAATTTCATTTAACTTTTCGGCAAGAAATTTGACGTATTTACCCTTATAAATATTGCTAAAAAAACAACTTCTTACCTCTTCGGGGCAAAGGAACACTCACATTCTTCACAACCCTTGTCTCTTAAGGAGAATAGTATTTGTTTTTTAGTGAACATCTTAAAAACAAAAATCAAAAATCATGAAAAAAGCAACTCTTTTTCTATTACTAACCCTATGCTCTCTTTTATCATTTTCCCAAACCACATTCAGTCCCAATCAAATTTTATCCAATACGGGAGATAATTCAGGCAGAATTTATTCTCTTGACCTTGATAATGACGGAGATTTGGACATCCTCTATCAGGATTCATATGGTTTTGCCCTTTATCAATATTTAAATGATGGAGATTGGGATTTGGCCATTACTAAAGAGAATTTGGATAATTCCACCTTTGAACTCGTTGTAATTCTAAATAACGACACTTCCTTGGATTTCAATAATCCCATCAATTTAGGTACTGACGGGGGAACCCGTATTGGTTGATTTGGATGGGAACGGCCTACTAGATAACATCACAAAAAGGAATACAGACCAAAGGCAAACGTAAGATATAACCTCGGAGGAGGAAACTTCATTTCAGCATGGCCCAATGGTTTGTATCTGGTTTCCATTTACAATGAAGAAGGAAAATTAATCGGCTCGGATAAATTGACAAAAACAACCCCATAATTCTGTTTATTATCTAAAGATTCCACAATTAGGTTGCTCATGCAGAATAAAACTCCTATCGGTCAGCCGACAACTATGCGTAATAAGGCTTTTAGCGTTTGCCTTATTTACGGGACTAATAGCTGACGATCACAAATATTTTAGTGGGTTTGTTGATAGAATCCAAAGGTAATTACAGAATTAAAAAAGGCGTTGGAAATTTCCAACGCCTTTATCTCTATAAGTGACTAGCATCCATTCTAGATAGATACAGGATTACTATTACTACCTTATAACTTCACAACCTTTTCACTATAAGTATTATCTCCCTGAATTACCCGAACCATATAAGTTCCCTTGGACAATGCATCCATATTCAATGGAATTTGACGACTATCCTCCAAATTGAAGATATTACCGATTACTTTCTTCCCGGCCATATCAAATACTTCCACTCTGACTTCCTCTGTTATATCGTTCCCAAAGAAAATGGAAATTCCGCCTTTTGTAGGATTAGGAGAAAGCGTAATGGAATTGGGTTTACTATTATCAATGGAAATAACTTGGGAATATTCATAGGTATCATCCAAATCCACCATTTTCAGCCTATAATAATTAATAGTCGCCTTAGGATTTTCATCCCAATATTGATAATCCAATACTTCCGTGGATTGTCCAGCGGCAGGAACCTTATTGCCCAGTGGACGGAAATCAACAGCATTAAACGAATGTTCGATAATGAAGTGCGAAGTATTTTCCTCCGTTGCCGTTGACCAATCCAAAACGTTTCCTCTTCCTTCTATGTATTTTCCTTTGAAGGATAATAACTCAACCGGCAGAGGGCTGATTCCTATGCCTACACCGAAACCTGAAAATCCATTATCAAATGAGCCGGAATAGGTATGATCCGAGAAGAAGGTAGAATATGCAGCGACAGTAGAGGTAATAGGCACACTTCCCGGATTAGTAACCGTCACATCCATAATCTGGTTATTACCATTC
>JAHDFN010000050.1:20131-22144 GCA_020628145.1 Saprospiraceae bacterium
CTTATGCATTACAGTAGTATTCCTGGATTCTCCTGTTGCAGCCTCCCAGCCTAATACCTCCGCATCCGTATAATATAAGATTATCGTATAACCACCCGAGGCATCAAAAGTCGTATTGAATTCGGGAGTAACCTTGTAGGTCTTCGAATGCAAATACGAAGAAACATCAGGATTGACAAAACCTACGGAAGAACTACCTTGCCTATCTACTTCCACAGTTGTACAACCATAATCATGGGTAGAATTAAAATTATCTATCGTACACATGATATCACCTGTCACCTGATCATAGAAATGTACGATTTGTCCCGGCCCCAAATCATGCTGAGCGAATCCGGAACCCGAATTTACTGCCGACTGGATCAATACCGGACTGAACGTAGAAGCTTCTACTACTATATTATCTACAGCCAGTCCATACAGCCAATCTCCACCATCATCATACCTCCATCTCAACTCCCAGGATTCCGTACCGGTAGCCGGTAGTTGGGCTGTTAAATCCACAGTCACATTCTGCCATCCTGCTCCACCGGAAAAGGTATGGACATTATTGAAAACACCTCCATCTTTCGACAACTGTAAGAATGCAGACTCATTGGCTCCGTTATAAGAACCTCCGATGTAATAGATATCCATCATTACATTCAAACCGACCATACTGGCATCTACGGTAAAAGCTGATGAGGTCATAATATCATTGGACATCGTACAGTTACATCCGTCATCATTAGAAGCGACGATTTGGGAAGTATTCGTATTAGGAATTGTCCAGTTTGTACTGGAAAGGGAAGTATTATCTCCGATAAGGAATACCTCTGCAGAACCGGCACGGGACCATGTTCCCGGAAATCCGGCTTCGAAATCTTCTGATAATAATTGAGCAGTAGAAGTCGTACCTCCGGTTGCAGGGTCCAATTCATCATCGACAATGGTAAATATCAATTGACTCGCAGCACCTTGTACTGCATCGGAACCGGAAACGGATAAGATATCCACTATGATGGTTTCGTCCCCTTCCAATACCGCATCTTCTGAAATGGTCAGCGTAATGGTTTGGGGAGCAGCCCATGCACCTGCGGAAACACTCAAGCTCGTCGTACTGATGGTATAATCCGTTCCTAATATTGCAGTACCAGAAGTACCTAATGTAATATTGGTAGTCCCGACCGGGGCATTCGATAAGCCTAATTCGAAAGTGACATCCTTGGTTCCACAGGTCGTTCCTTCCGGAATACTTGTAGAAGCAGGAGCAGCAAAATTCACTTGGGGATTGAGTACCTGAATTGTAAAATCCTGATTGGAAATATCATAAAAGATATTATCTGAACATACAATCATCACCCTATGTGTAGAACCGAAACTTGTAGGAACGACTATATCATGCGTACCATCATTCGGAACGGAAGTAGCCATAGTAACGGGATAAGTCAATCCTCCGTCATCCGACAAAAGGATGTCCACATTAGCACAATTTACGGCTCCGCCATCGGTTCCGGCCACATCCCAAGTAACCGTTTCTGTCGTACCTGCATCCCAGGTAACTGCCGTATTCGGACTCGTCACCAAGAAAGGTCCGGCAGCCGTCGTTGTCGATACGGTCATCAAATCCAAGGAAGTACAACCCGAATTCGGATTATTATCCCTTACGGTAAATGCGAACTCCATATTTCTGGACACGGAAGGCAATACTTCCCAAGTCGGTGTAACATTGGCAACTACATCCTGCATCCTCGGCATATATCTTACGGGAGTAGAAACAGGATCGAAAGAACGGAACATCGGGCCTTGTGTCCAAGTAGGATCAGGAGCGGTATTCGCACCATTATTTTCAGGGTCATTCTGTTCCCAACAATAAGTCAATCCCGAATCGTCCGGATCAGATGCAGTACCTGTAAGGATGAAGGGAGTGGAGGCAGGAATCGTATAATCCGGACCGGCATCTGCACTAGGACCGGCATTTCCGGACACTATCAATTCAGCACAGGTATTTTCAACTCCATTATTGATAGCATC
>JAHDFN010000316.1 GCA_020628145.1 Saprospiraceae bacterium
AGACGGGCAGCAATGGTTTCATACATCCAACGGTTGAGGTTGGGAGCTGCAGCAATGGCCTCTAGAGATTCCATCCCTTCCAAATCCAACTCCTTAAAGGAAAAAGACTTTGACTTATCTGTCGTAGGCATCGTACTTTATTTGAAAAGGTTATACTTGATGATACAATAAATCGCCCTGAAGCCATCTTTCCAACCAATTTTTTTTCCTTCTTCATAAGAACGTCCATAATAAGAAATACCTACCTCATAAATCCGGATATCGGGAATCCTGCTCATCTTGGCAGTCACTTCCGGCTCGAACCCAAACCGTTTTTCCTTCAGTTCCAAAGACTGAATGGTTTCCCTCTTGAACAGTTTATAACAGGTTTCCATATCTGTCAGGTTAAGATTCGTAAAGGCATTGGAAAGGGAAGTGAGCCAACGGTTACCGATAGAATGCCAAAAGAAAAGTATTCGATGTGGTTTTCCTCCTATGAACCTAGAACCATAAACCACATCTGCAAAACCATCCAAAATGGGTTGTAATAGGATATTGTACTCCTGTGGATCATATTCCAAATCAGCATCCTGGATAATCAGATAATCTCCCGTAGCATGACGGATCCCCGTATGCAATGCCGCCCCTTTCCCCTGATTGACTTCGTGTTCGAAATATTTGATATCAAGATGGGAATGGGATTCCATATATCTCTTGATTGCTCCTTTAGTATCGTCTTTGGAACAATCATTGGTGATAATGATTTCCTTTTCTATCCCTTGTACCATTTTTACTGCCTCGATCCTATCCAATATCATATGGATGGTTCGCTCCTCATTGTAAGCCGGCATGATGATGGAAAGCTTCTGAGCCATTTTGGAAAAGTCTATTTTTTATAGGGCTACAAAGTTAATATTATTATTAGACATTATTACGAATTAAATTGTATGACCCGAATTCATCTTTCAATTCCATGTTTCTCCACTGATTTATCTTGATAGGAATGTATAAGAACAAAAAATCCTTGTCCCGTTTCCGGGACAAGGATTGTATAATCAATTCTGATATGGATTTATTTATGCTTGTTTTTGTGATGTTTATGTTTTTCTTTCTTGGATTTGTCTTTTTTCTTCTTCCACTCATCGTCATGCTTTGACTTGTCCTTTCCTTTCCATTTGCCTTTGCCCCGATCATCATCGTCATCATCGTCGTCATCATCGTCATCATCATCATCGTCGTCATGCTTTGACTTGTCCTTTCCTTTCCATTTGCCTTTGCCCCGATCATCATCGTCATCATCGTGTTGGCCTTTATCACCATCAGCATTTCCATACGCATCGTCCTCTTCAGGGCAATCACCCTTACTTACTCCATATCCTGTCAAAAATCCCGTATTCCGTTTTCCATCAACAAAGCATTCATTTGCCTTCGTCAATGCCGTATGTAATTCCTGGATTGAATAAGTAGTATTCAATCCTCCCAAAGCCTTATTGGCTTCGGCCAATAACTGACTTACCTTTACCCCCCTCAAATCTCCTTTGGAGATAACCAAACGAGATAGGCCTCCCCTTATTTTCCCTATATGGTTATCCATGCCTACAGAAATGGTCAGAGCCAAGGTTTGAGCAGCCAAATTATTTTTTAGCCTCCGAGGGTTGACCTCACTTGTTTCCAAAGGTTGGGGTCGCCCTCCACTAGGCAGGAAATCCGTAACAGCCTGAGCAAATGTGAATTTCAATGTTTTGCCGTTACCGATATTGATCCCATTGGGAAACGCCTCTTGGAAATTTTCATGAAGAAACCTACCGGGGTTATTCCCATTCGGTGAAGCCCCCCATCCTCCCTGGGTTTGTGTTCTGAAATTAGTTTGACAATCACCATTCCCTTCCGAAGGCATATCGTCTTCGGGTATTTCGATCTCCGGTTTGGGAGGCATCGGTCTTGGTGGTATTTCGATTTCAATTTCCGGTTTTTGGGGAATTGGCATTTCGGGCCTCGGTGGTATTGGTTTTGGAGGGGTAGGCTCAGGTTTATCAGGACGAACCTGAGACCAGGCAATTGTTGAGGTTATCATTATTAAAATGGTAATCCATTTTGTTCTGGTTAATACATCTTTTAACAACATCAGATAGAGATTTTATGTTTCCACAACAATATATGCTAAGGATGATTACGATATCGTTAACGGTAATGAAAGGGTAGGATAAATAAAAGTTAAAATAGTAATCCCGAATTCTGATGACTAACAAAATTCGGGATTATCGATTTCATTAAGCAATCCCAATGTTTATTAATGAAAGAAATATCCAGGTACTTATTCAACTGAAAATTTCTCGGCATCTTTGAACAAGGAATCCACAAAAGCCTGTTTATTGAAAATCTGCAGATGATCTATTCCTTCTCCCACTCCTATGTATTTAATGGGAATTTTAAATTGATCGGAGATTCCGATAGCCACTCCTCCTTTCGCTGTTCCATCGAGTTTGGTCAATGCCAGACAGGTAACATCCGTAGCCTCGCTGAATTTTGCACACTGTTCAATAGCATTTTGTCCTGTTGAAGCATCCAAAACCAAAAGTACATCATGAGGTGCTCCTGAATATTTCTTATCCATCGAACGTTTGATTTTCGATAATTCGTTCATTAGACCTACCTTGTTATGCAAACGTCCTGCCGTATCGATAATCGCAACATCCAGATAATTGGACATGGCATATTGTACGGTTTCGTAAGCAACAGCAGCCGGATCAGTATTCATTCCTTTTGAATAGAAATCGCACCCTACCCTTTTAGCCCAGATTTCCAATTGATCTACGGCGGCGGCTCTAAAGGTATCCGCAGCACCTAAAACGACCTTCTTACCACTCTTAGTTAACTGATGAGCGAGTTTACCAATAGTCGTCGTCTTACCCACACCATTCACACCAACGACCAAAAGGATATAAGGACGAATATCCTTAGGTGGATTGAAGTCCTCTATATCTTCAGTATTGTTTTCGGAAAGCAGGTCAACGATTTCTTCACGGAGGATGGAATTCAACTGACTCGTATTCATGTACTTGTCCTTAGCGACCCGTTCTTCCAACCGTTCAATGATTTTCACTGTCGTATCCAAACCGACATCAGATGAAATCAGGACTTGTTCCAGTTCATCCAACACTTCTTCATCTACGGTGGATTTTCCAGCTATGGCTTTTCCCAGTTTGGAAAAAATATTCGATTTGGTTTTTTCCAGCCCTTTGTCCAGATCTTCCTCCTTCTCCTTGCTGAAAAACTTATTAAAGAAACTCATGTTAAGATAAAATTGGGTGGTTTACAATCTTGGTTACCTGTTATTCAACGACTCAAACAGTAATTGGGTTGTGTGTAAATGCGTAAAGGCCTTTCTTTTTGAGAAAAGCCTTTACGTTGTTTGTTGTGCCTTATTAAACAAGGCAGGCAGTGAAATATTATTTGGTGTCAGCAAAAAATTCCTTCACCTTGTCCTTATGGACAATCATTTCCTTATAAGTATATTTACCCGTTACAGGATCCTTGATCGGCTTAACCACTTTTACATGATCTTTCCCAGAACCGGCATTCGCCGCTCTTTGTCCTACTCTCGAGTTCTTTGATACCTTCTTAGCCATG
>JAHDFN010000317.1:0-1373 GCA_020628145.1 Saprospiraceae bacterium
AGTGTTGGTTTGGGAAACATGTGAAGATATTTTTTGAAATTTTAACATATCTGTTTTTTTTATTAAATATTAGGTGCTTGAATCTAAAGCGTTTTCTTAGCAGAATGCTTGGGCTAGTTGAAACGGGGAGAAACATTTTTTAAAATAAAAGCATTGATGTTTGTGTATTTTGCTGTTATGAATTACCTTTGCCCTCCATTATAAAAAAGAATTTTAACATGGCACATCATAGTTCAGCTAAGAAGAGAATCCGTCAGACAGCCAAACGTCGTTTGAGAAATCGTTACTACAAAAAATCGACTCGTACGGCTATTAAGAATTTACGTGAGATGACGGAAAAGAAAGATGCAGAGAAATTCTTGCCTAAGGTGGTTAGTATGATTGATAGATTGACGAAAAACAATCAATTCCATAAGAATAAGGCAGCGAATTTGAAAAGCAAATTGACAAAGCACGTATCCGGGCTATAAGGGTCAATAAAGAATACTTGGTTTTGGAATAAAAACCTAAAAAAGCCTCCGACAAGATTGTCGGAGGCTTTTTTGTTCCCTAGAAGTCGTTTAAAATTCTTCCTTCAAAAGAGAAAATGTATCGATATATTATCGGACCAAGGTTACGTCACCTTTGTATCTTAATTCTACTCCATCAGTAAAGGTAACTTTAATTACATAGACAAAGACGGCAGGGTTCATCACCTTTCCTCTGAATACACCGTTCCATCCATTGCTTCCTAATTCATCCGGAATAAAATCATTCGCTTGGAATACCAGTTCACCCCAACGATCAAATATCATCATACTCTCGATATTTGATACCCCCGGACCGGTATAAGGTGTGAAAATATCATTCGTTCCATCACCATTGGGAGAGAAGATATTAGGAATATATACATTCCTGTTCGGATCAATATCGATAAATAAATCATCAGACCCGAAACAACCGTTTGAATCTGTTACCAACAAAGTATAAGTAATATCATCCGTAGGTGTTGCTGTTGGATCTAGGCAATCGGTACAACTCAGACTCGTGGTAGGAGTCCATAATAATGAATCCAAAGCACCGAGTGGCGTTACCATAGGTGTTATATCATAACTTTCACCCAATTGGATTTCCACATCAGGCCCCAAATCAACAATGATCGGATCTGGTTCATCAATGAAAATTTCTTCTGTGGCAGAACATACCCCTGCGGCATCTATCACTTCTAATGTAATATCACCGGCCAACGTACTGGTCGGTTGGGATGTCAGATTGAAATTGAATCCGTCAACCGTATATAAATAAGGACCGCCGGTTCCACCATAAACAGTATCCAATGCCGGGAATGTGGTGATGTAACCATTACAAATCGGTTCTTCGGGTGCTGTATATTC
>JAHDFN010000317.1:1473-3606 GCA_020628145.1 Saprospiraceae bacterium
CCTACCGTAACCGTAAAGGGAGAAGAGATACAGCCCAAACCATCCGTAATGATAACTTCATAATTCGTATTGGCTGACAGACCTGTAGCCATTGATCCGGATTGGTTGTTGCTCCAAGCAATAGAATAAGGGGCGCCGTCTCCACCGGTCGGGGTTATGGTCGCTGTTCCATCCGAATCACCATTACAGGATACATCCGTAGTCATAATACTCCCAACGGTAATCGGTTGCGGAGCGGGAACTTCGTCTGCCCCCATCGTAAATACCACAGAACATATGGGATTGCCTGATGCATCCAAATCCGAAACGGTGACCGAATGATCCCCTTGACACAATTGGGTGGCCGTATGGCTTCCGCCGATACCCGTTTCCCCATTATCCCAAGTAAAAATGTAATTGGTTGAAAGGCCACCTGAAGCGACAATCGTTGCTTCTCCATCACAAGGAATTCCATTGAAACAACTCACTTGCTGTACATTCTGGAACAATACATTGATCACAGGGGGATCATCTACTACAATGGGAGGCAATACGAATGTACAGAAATTAAAATCACTTACCGTAACGGTATAGGTGCCGGATGTAATATTTGTCAAGACATCAAAAGCAGGCCCGGCAGATGAATTAGACCAGGTATAATTATAGGGAGGTACACCTCCCATGATATCCAAAGCTATACTGGCATCAAATCCTCCGGGACAACTAGGGATCGTAACTGCGGGAGGATTGGCGGAAGCCAATGGAGGGGGAGCATATATACTCTGTTCTCCTGTTGTAACACATCCTCCTGTATCGGTAATTGTAACCGTATATGTGCCGGGGCCTATATTGGCATTCACCTGTCCCATGGCATTATTCGACCAGACATATGTGTCAATGGGATCGTTGCCCGGAACAGCATTAACCGTAATGGCTCCATTCATATCCGTAGCACATAATACGCCTATGGTGTCGAAGCCGATAATATCCGGAGCGTTGGGAGGGATAACGGTTCCGAATGCCTCTACAGTACAACCGTTATCATCGGTAACGGTTACGGTGTAAGTACCCCCGCTTAGGTTACTGATATTGTCAGTCCCATTGGGCATGATATTCCAATCATAATTGTATGTCGCTCCTCCAATGGGAGTTCCTCCCATTGGGAAAACGGTTACCGATCCGTCATTGCCTATGTTACAGGATTCATTCTGAGTTGTAGCCGTAGCGGTAAGTTGAGTCGGTTCACTAACAGTTGCAACATCTGTAGCCGTACAGCCATTGGCATCTGTTACGGTAACTGTATAGGTATTCGGTCCTAGATTATTTACGGTAGGAGTATTGCCTACGTTTGGCGACCAGGTAAAAACGTAGCCTCCATTATCTTGCCCTACAACGAATTCTTGTGCGTTTATCGAACCGTTATTGGCTCCGAAGCAAGTAATATCTGTTGCTGTTGCCACAAGATCGAGCGTCGTTGCAGCACCAATAATTACATTATCTTGATAGGGACAACCGTTGTTGTCGGTTACTGTTACGGTATGTAGCCCTATGGCTAATCCGGTTGCTGTATTTGTTATTGAAGGAGAACTACTCCAACTATAGGATAAGGGAGGTGTTCCCCCCGTAGCGTTAATCGTTGCAGTACCATCATCCACTCCCACACAGGATGCATCAGTTGCAACAATAGGCGGAGCTGAAATAGCTGGAGGATGGGAAAGCGAAACGGCGGCAAAAGCAGTACAACCATTGGAATCCGTTACAGTTACATTATATGGCCCGAATCCTAGGTTTGTAATTGTTTGTGTGGTTTGAGGGACATTCCAGGTATAAGTATAGTCTGCCGGATTGGGATTAGTTACAACGACTCCATCTACTGTTAATTCCAAAGTAATACTACCATTCGTCCCACCATTACATGTAGGGTCTGTCTTGATCAGGCTTGCACCTAATGCCGGTGGTTCCATTACATTGACGACATCAGTAACCGTACTGCCATTATCATCGGTTACGGTAACACCATAATTGCCGGCGAATAAACTATCGATATCGAATTGAGTGCCTGAACTCAGGGAACCTGAATTTATAGCACCTCCCGGTAATGATTGCCAATCTATGGTATAAGGGCTTAAACCCATTGTAATGTTAACTTGTATG
>JAHDFN010000051.1:0-10569 GCA_020628145.1 Saprospiraceae bacterium
AGACCAAGTACCATCGGTACATTGGCTTCTTACACGATAGTCATAAACCTTATTTTGGATTAGCCCTGAAATGGTTTTTGATGTAGATGTTGTTACCAGGTTGCTCCAAGAAGTTGTCAATGCCCTCCTATATCTGATTTGATATTTCTGAACACCATAAACGGGAGACCAACTGATTTGCACCTTGTTCGGATCGGTTCCCAAATCGATGGTTATATCACATGGATATATACAATCGTCACCACACATAGGCCCCGCACAAGCCGGATCACAGCCATTGGGATTACAACATCCCTGACATAGTTCATATTGCCCCAATTGTGCTATAAGTGTTTGAAAATTAAAACTCTTATTGGTCACCGTCGGCTTATTGATGACCTGTATGGGATCTCCCGATTGCAGCAAAATATTTTTAACGGAGGATGCCTGATTGATGTATTGTTTGGATATGGCCGCTGCAGCAGATAATTGTGGAGCCGACATAGAGGTTCCCGTCATATATCCGAAACCGTCCTGGCAACCGTCGTATATATCCAAATCCATCGGTATGGAACTTTCCAAAATACCATCACTACAGATATCCACCGTATTGGCACCGAAAGAGGAATAATAATTCAGCTCCAAATCCATTGAATCCGATCCTACGGCTATCAGATTCGAATTGCTATGGTTCGAAGGATAATGCCCATACAGGTCATTGTCCTTGTTATCATTTCCGACCGATGCAACAACAACAATTTCGTTTTGGTTTTTAGCATATTCAATTACATCATATAGGATTTTTGTAGAATCCCCTCGATATCCGAAACTCATATTAATGACATCGGCTCCATTTTCAACTGCATAAAGGGTGGCACAGACAATATCGTAAAGATTGCCCAACCCTAAACTATCCATTGCCTTAACCGGCATGATTTCCACACCTTGCCCTAATGCTGGGTTGTAAAAATCAAAGTAGGATTTGACAATACCGCTAACATGGGTACCGTGGCCATTTTGGGTATCATCATCCGTATTCAGATTGTCATAGGAAATATTATAACCATGTGTTGCATTGGTAGGACAAGCCGTACAATCACACCACATATCATCATTCAGTAAATGATGACATCTATCCACACCCGAATCGATGTACGACAACAGAACAATTATTTTCAACTGTATCTATTGTAGCGGGAGGTATCGGTAATCCTCCTGACGCAATAATGGCATCCGGATTTTTCGTACTATAGTTATAATCCACACTTTGGACACCAGATTGATCCTTTGTTTTCTTTTTCAGATTTTCCAAATCAATAATAACCGTTCCGTCCGGTAGATAGATAGGAAAATCTCCAGCCGTCCATTTTTCCAAATCTCCACAAGGACAGATACTTTCGGTTGTCACACCATATAGGTTTTTCAAACTATCCATATAAAATTGGCTGGCATTAGGGGAAAACTGAACCATCAATTCACAAGGAAGCGCTTCTTTTAAGACTTGTTGAAAACTCACATCTTCTATACCATAGGTAGAAGTAACACCTTGTCCTATTTGAAATAATTCGATATTCAAATCCTCATGAGCCTCAGCCATATAGGTTACGCAGATTTCCGACCATTGATCCGGTGGTACGGAGATGCCCTGCCCTACCGGCATACCGTTAATGAGAACATCAAAAAGCGGCAATTCAAAACTTCCATCCAAATTAGGATAAATAAGAAATGTAAAAACATATTCTTCTCCTTCAAGGACTGGAATGAAATTTTCATTTTTCCAAATCAGCCGGGTATCCGGTGTTCCGCTAACAACCAGATAATTGGTATTACTAGGAGAAGTAATATTATTCAATGGCGGATTGGCACAGGCTGCTTGAGCTGCATTATTCGTATTACAAATAGTACCAATATCACAACTACAAGAGAACTGGAAATCGGTATTATAGCCTAATGTCCCATTTTCGAATTCTCCGTTCTCTACCTTTTCAAAGCCTAATGGTTGACAAGGATCACAAGGAGCCACGGGTGCAGTTCCCCCTTGCCCTTGCAAATACAAGAAGCCAAATATCCCTAGTAATGTAATTAAGATTTCTTTCATGTCAGTCACATTGATTTCAGCATGCAAATGCTATTGTAATTACAGTGCTATATTAATAGAGGGTGAATGTCTTATGTCTAAAAATAAAATTGTTTTACCCTTTAATCAAGAATTTCCTGTCTGAATTATTGCCTGCCGTTTTTTTGGATAAAAACCCACCTCCAAGATTTGGCATCTTTGGAGGTGGGTATAAGTTGTTTTTCAAAATTATATGAAACTGTGGTCAAGTAGTAATTGTGTATATTTATTCCTTAATCACCTTGGCAGAGACCACTTTACCATCAGGGTAAGTCATCGTAAGGATATACATTCCGGAAGATAATCCGGAAACGTCTATGTTTTGGTTTCTTTGTCCCTTAGTCACTACTGATTGTTTGATCAATTGACCGTTCAAATTACTCAGTGTCATCATTACCGAACCCGCTTCTACTTGGGAGAAGATTGCATTGACACTGTTCTTCACCGGATTCGGGAATACCTGCAAATCCTTTCCTGCATTCCATTCGTCTTTCAATTCCTCTACTTGGGTTTCCGCATTCGGATTGGCCAATCTATTCGCAGAGCAGTTGGTATTACAAGAAGGCGATGAGACACTAATTGTATGGCAAGTCTTCTTACTACACATTCCACTTGTAGCTGTCAGACATACCATGTATGTTCCATTTGTCGCATAAGTATGTGTAACCGGCGATCCCGTTCCTGTATTACCATCTCCGAAGTCCCAAGAATAAGTAGTAGTACCTCCTACTCCCGTTGTTGTATTTGTAAATGTCACAGCCGTTGAATTGATACATCCTGCAAATTTGAACTTACCCACCAACGGTACGGTGCAAGGCTCATCTACGATGATGGTTCTACAGTATTTCTCTGAACAGTTCGGCTTACTAATTTTAGTGATTTCCAAGCAAATCTCATGTGTACCGGGAGTCAATGTAGTCATTGGAGGTTGATTGGCAGAAGAATAGAATGTTCCGTCAATCGTCCAAGTCTTGGCAAATGCACTACCTGCCCCACTCGTATTTTTCAATTGAATGCTCCCATTTCCGGAAAGTGCATAGTTGAATGAAGGCCCCGGAATATTATTATAGCAAGGAGGGTTGATCGTAATTTCATAACAACAAGTGCTGCAACAGACCGTACCATCAGGCAAAGTATTGATTACAGATAAGCAAACCGTATATGTAGTCGGAGAAGAAACCGTTCCATAAGTATGAGTAGGATTGGCCGCAGTAGAAGTATTACCATCTCCGAAATCCCATTCGTATGTCAATGAACCATTACCTGAAGAATTATTGGTAAATGCCACATTCCATCTATCGGCATCATAGCAGAAATCACTGACTACAACACATGAATCATTTGGAGGATTGACAATCGTATCACAAGGATTTATAGCATCCAACAGAATAGGTTGGGGATAAATTTCGAAGGTTTCCCATTGTGTATATTGGTTATAAACATAGTCATTGTAATTCACAGATTGGTGGCCATAAAAATCAACAGGAAAATCTGCCTCACAATCAGGTGTTACGGGAGAAACGCTAGGTGTCCATATATCCATGTAGTCTCCTGCTCCTCCAGCATTATTCGACGTAATGAAATAACCGCCAATCGTCGGATCCAATAATGGCACGAACTGGTCTCTCAAAGTTCCTTGTGCGGTTTGTCCGAAAATAGTGGCTGCTCCGGCAGGAAACCCTGCTCCGACAGTCAATTCGTGGAGGATGGTATTGCCCGAAGCACCATCTCTTCCCAATACAGCCAATGTACCGGTACTCGAAATAGTAATATCTTCTCCCCATGCATATGATCCTGTCACGGGAACATATTGATTTTGCCAGACAGGAGCTCCTCCTGCAGCAGCTACACGAAGGGTATAGATACTTACATTATTGTTCTGTGTCGCCCGTCCGGTAACAAAGATTTCGGATTCCAATGTTGTAATGGCCTGTCCCTGATCCCCACTTCCGAAGGGTACCGGATAAGTATTACTCCAATTGGCGAATCCATTATTGGCATTCAATGCCATGATCCAAGTACTTGGAAGTCCTGTAGAACCGATTTCACTACCTGTAACAGCTACTTGATCGTTTACTTCATCATAAGTGATATCTTCTACATTGGCTTGAGGTGCATTCGGATTACCATAAGAATAAGGGCCCCATTGAGCGGCACCACAAGCATCCAGTGCCGCTACAAAAGGAACACCACCGGAAATCATACCCGTAACGAATACGCCCCCGAATGGGTCCGTAGCTATCGGAGATACGCCTACCGTTACAGCTTTGGCTGTACCATCATTCTCTATAGGAAATTCCCGATACCACATTGGAGCCCCCGCTACATCCAAACGGGCAACGAACACAGCTTTGCTACCTACAGTACCGGGATAATCGGCATTACCCGTTACATAGTAGCCTTCAGGCATATTACATCCGGTACTTGTAGTAGCAGGGTCTGAATATACCATATCGATAACCGTAAGGGTCTTTTGCATCTGGTGGAAGTATTCCATTCCTCCCGAAACAAAAGGAGTTCCCGCTGCGGGGCCGGACAATGTCGTAAATTGGAAAATGCCATTGGCATTTCCAACAGCAACATATTCGTTCGCAGCGGTGGGATTGATGGCTCCGGCAGCATTGTGATCGGGAGTAGTTTGGGGAAGAGCGATTTGCTGGGCAACAGACCATTGCATAAGGCAAATCATTGTGAGGGTTAGAATTAGGTATTGAAATAAATTTTTCATAATGATAAGAATTTTTGGTATTTCTAGAATTTGATTAAATGAGGTGTTGCTCTTTGGTTTCATAGGATAGTTCTACCTTTTCCTGATTCGTTACCCGGTGATTTTGATTTTTTTTAGTTTTTTTTGAGAACGGCAAATACATGGTATCTTTGTAAGGCAATAATGACTTATGCAGAAGGAGGAAAATTCATACTATATCAATGGTCTCTCAATGGGTGACAACGTCGTCCTGTTGGATATATACAAAGAGTTCCTTCCCAAAGTCAAAAGTTTCGTCATGAGGGAAAAAGGAAGTGAAGCCGATGCCGAAGATGTTTTCAATCAGGTATTGATGCAACTCTTTGCCCGCCTCAAAGTCAGAAAATTCGAAATCAAATCCACATTCGAAGGCTATCTATTTACTGCGTGTAAAAACATATGGAGAAAGGAATTGAATAAAAAATCCAAAATGCGGGTAACAAATGATGATTATACGGAACATATGGATGAAGCCACCCATTCGGCACAGGCTGTGATGGAACAGGAGATGTGGGAATTGTATGAAGAAAAATTCGTCGGATTATCGGACAACTGTAAAGAAGTCCTCCGTCTTCATCTTCAAAAACTCACAGGTAAGGAAATCATGGAAAAGTTGGGATATGCTTCAGAAGTAACTGTAAGACAACGGATTTTCAAATGTAAATCGAGTCTGATCAAATCCATAAAATCAGACCAAAGATATAGAAAGTAATCATCATGGATTTTGACGAAAGAACATACGAACTCATAGAAAGATACCTCAATGGTGAGTTGAAGGGGCAGGAGTTGGCCGATTTTGAAGCTAGGATAGAATCCATTCCCCAACTCAAAGAGGAAATCAATATCAACAAGGAATTGCTTGCTCACTTCAATGAAGGGCATACGGTAGAAGATTCCGATAAGGATTTGGGAAACTTCTTCAAGTCCCGTGAAGCTGACGATTTCAGAAAGAAATTGGATGTCGCTCTTGAAAATTCCAAAAAGGGAGCCATTACAAAAAACATCAAAGAAGCCAAAGTCAAACGCATGGGTTGGAAACCCTTAGCCATTGCGGCAAGCGTTCTTTTACTCCTAGGAATGTTTTTCCTTATTCCTAATATGAATTCTGCCTCTCCGGAAGACTTGTATGCATACCATACAGGTCATGACAACCTCAATCTGGTTCAGAAAGGTGTGGATCAAGTTTATATTTCCGAAATACAAAAGGCATTTAATTCCAAAGATTATAATTTGGCCGGACAATTATTACAACCTGTTTTGGACACCTTATCAAGTAATAGTCCTTATTGGTTTGATTTGAACCTGGCCTCCGGCTTGTCGTTTATGCAGACTGGAAAAGAAGTAAAAGCGGAAGCGATTTTCAAATCATTAAAGGAAAGTGATTTTATTGATGCCCCCAAAGCTACATGGCACTATGTATTAGCTTTGCTGAAACAAGGAAAAGGAGAAGAAGCCAAAAATGAAATCCAATCCTATTTGAAAACAGGACAGAGTTATAAGGCGGATAAAATGAAGGAAATACTTGGGGACTTATAAATCCCAAAGTATCAATTCCCCAATTCCTTGACAGCTAACCAAGCCATTAAGCCGATGCTCAATTCCATACAGTCCTCATCAATATCGAAAGTATTGGTATGGACGGGAGAAGTGATTCCTTTGTCGGAATTGCCGGTACCCAAGCGGTAGAAGCAGGCCGGCATGACTTGAGAATAGTATGCGAAATCCTCGGCGGTTAAACGGAGGGGCAAATCAACCACGTTTTCTTCGCCGAGGAATTCTATTGCCCATTGTTTCGTATTGAGGGCCAGGTCGGGATTATTGTATAAGGCCGGATACCCTCTTCTCACCTCAAAATCACAGTGTCCTCCCATTCCTTCAGCAATGGATTCCGCCATTTTTTTCATTCTAAGGTGGGCATCATTTCTCCATTCCTCATCGAATGTCCTAAAGGTTCCCATCATCTTCACTTCATTCGGGATAATATTCGTAGAACCTCCAGTAGAATTGATTTTCCCCAGAGTCAAGACGGAAGGCATGGCCGGATTCGCATTTCGACTCACGATCTGTTGCAAGGCCGTAATGATATGAGCGGTAATCACAATCGGATCGATACAATCCTGCGGTAAAGCTCCGTGGCCGCCCCTTCCGGTAACGGTTACATAAATCTCATCGGCGGAAGCCATATAAATACCCGGTTTGAGTCCGATTTTCCCGGAAGCCAGCGGCGGGTGTACATGTTGTCCGATAATCGATTGTGGCTTGGGATTTTCCAATGCCCCTTCCTTGATCATGATCGAAGCTCCGCCCGGCAGCCGTTCTTCGGCCGGCTGGAACAGGAGTTTGATGCTTCCTTCAAAATCGGATTTACATTCATTGAGGATTTTGGCGGCTCCCAAAAGCGATGCGGTATGTACGTCATGGCCACAGGCATGCATGATTCCTTCGTTTTTCGATTTGTAAGGCACATCATTGGCTTCCTTGATGGGGAGAGCATCTATATCCGCCCGGAGGGCGATGATTTTCTTTTCCGGGTTTCGTCCTTTAATCATTCCCAATACTCCATTGTCTGCGATTCCATGCTCATGTTCTATTCCCATTTCGGATAACCGGTTGGCAATATATTTACCTGTCTCTACTTCTTCAAAAGACAATTCCGGATGCATATGGATATGTCTCCTCATCCCGATAATTTCCTCTTGATAAGATTTTGCCAACTGTTTGATTTTTTCCTTGAGCATGATAATCGTTTTAATGCGGTGCAAAGATAAGACAAATCGAATGGAGGGCAAGAATCCAAGCTTCATCCGGTAATTCCAAATAATAATCCTAAATTATTAAGGATTGGGCGAGATTAATTTGCACAATTATTGAACAGTAGGCATATTACCGTTTATCGGAACAAGAATTTAACAAACCCGAATTATAATGAAAAGCCAATATTGTCCCAACTGTCATTTCGAATTGGAATCATCTTCCAATTTTTGCAGAAATTGTGGTCAGAAAAATATTAAGGGCCGCTACAGTATTCTGGAAATCCTAAAGGATTTTTTCGGAGGGCTTTTCAATTTGGATTCTAAGATCTGGAAAACACCGATTGCTCTTTTCAACCCGGGTTTTCTTACTGCCGAATTTTTCAAAGGAAGGAGGAAAAGGTATTCGAGTCCCGGCAGGTTATTACTCTTCCCCATCGTTATATTTTTTGCCTTGGTTTCAATACTGAATACAAAGAGCGATGTACTCGACATAGGTCTCGGCAATAATTTATCCAACCTTACCAATAAGGAAAAAATAAAACTGGCTTATTATCTGAAAGATGAAAGGGATTCCATCCTCCAACATTTATCTACCCATACAGATACTACACAACTGCAAGAAATTTTGGATTCCTTATCCACTCATTTAGGTTGGAAAGACAATGATGACACCTTGAAAATAAATAACACCGCTATTAGAACAACCGATATAATGCTATTGGATTCGGAACAGATTATCAGAAAATACAAGATAAAGGGGTTCTTCAACCAGCTCATTATACGGCAAACAATAAAAATAAAAGACAACCCTCAATTGCTCGGTCAATATATTATGAGTCATTTGTCATGGGGAATCTTATTATCTATTCCCATAACAGGCATTATTTTATTATTCCTGTATATCCGAAAGAACATCAGATATACAGAGCATATTGTTTTTCTTGTACATGTAATTTCTTTTGCTTTCATCATTGGGATTCCCATTATTCTTTTCACATGGATCACAAACATGGAAAAATATAATCTTTCAATATTATTTATTTGGTTCTTATACCTTTTACTAGCTATGAAAAACTACTATAAACAAGGTTGGATTAAAACTTTCATCAAGTTTTCCATTTTTGTTTTATTTTATCTTTTCGTCGCTTTTATGATTATGATCGCATTGGTAGTTGCCGGAGCATTATTATTTTAAAAACCCCGCGCGGGTTAGAATAAAAACCTTGGCATCTGCATTGAGGACTTGTGTTCCGTTTTTCAATTCGACCAAATGTTTTTTCCAATGACAATGCCCGCTACAAACCAAGGTCGGAGTTTTACCCATTTCCAAAACACCCCTTATTTCCGGATTCCCGATAAGTTCTTCTTCTTCAAAAGACGGCCCTTCGTGCAGTAATATCATATCCGGTTTTTTAATCATCCTATTTAAAACAGCATCCAGAAATTTTTCTTCGGGAACACGGAATGGTTTTTTCTTATCTCCGATAATCCCACTCACGCCACCTAATTTCAATTCATCTATTTCCACATCGTCTTTTTCCAAAAAATAAATATCCTGTTCCTTCAACTTGAATTCCATCAATCCTTGGAACCCTCCATAATCATCATGATTCCCTGCCACTCCACTTACCCAACGGAAATATTTCCTGAATTCGTACCAGACATTCCTCACATCACCTAGACCTCCACGTTTTAATAAGGTCGCATACATATCACCACACAATAAAACACCGGTAAATTCAGGAGCGATGCCCTCACATTCCTTATTGATAAAATCAGACAAGAAAGCAGGCAGCATTTCCCCTAGCAGCCGGATGCCGTTTTCCGTTCTCAGATTACCCTGCAAATCAGAAGTGACGACCAAAGCATCCAAGCCCTCAGGTAGCTCATCCACCTCGGCCAGATATATGGGAAGACTTGGACGAAACACATTACGGGTTCTGCCTCCACCTACATTGAGGTAAGGAAAAACCATAACGGGTTCGGGAGATATATCTATGATTTTCATAACAAGAAATATAACCCGAATCGATATTTTTTCGTTCCTTTATTTTTCTTGAAAATCAAATCGGATAAATCGGCAAATAAATGATAGGCCATCGCTTTTTTTTGTATATTATCATATCCATATTTTCTATCGGATGCCATTCCGAGATGGAACAAAGAAAGGAAAATAAAAAACCGGCAGAAAATATTCCGACTATTGAAAAAGAAACAAAAATGAAGGAGGAGAATCCAGACGAATTCGGTTTCAAGGCAGGAGAAAAACCTTTGAAAAATCCTTTATCATCATCCGGTCAAATCATGGTTACAATTGTCCCTGACGATACGACCATAGAAGGACAAATGTATCGCTTTGAAAAAAAATCCGACGAATGGATAAATGTCGGAAAACCTATTGACATCAATGTCGGAAAAAACGGATTGGCCTGGGGAAAAGGAGGAGAATTAAGCGACAATGTAAAACGGGGCATTTTCAAAAAGGAAGGAGATGGAAAAGCTCCGGCAGGAATTTTCACCATCGGTGCGGCCTTCGGAAATGCAACGGAAAAGGAAATGAAAGCACAGGGAATTAAATTGCCTTTTTTGGATGTAGCTGATAATTTTTATTGTGTCGATGATCCTGAATCCGAACATTATAATTCCATTGTAAGTACAGACGATGTAAAAAAGGACTGGAAGAGTGCGGAAGAAATGTTACGCAAGGATGACTTATACGATTTCGGAATTTTTGTCAATCATAATACCCCGGCAAAACAGGGCGACGGTTCCTGTATCATCATTCATATTTGGCGGGCCAAAGGAAAACCCACACATGGGTGTACCGCCATGCACAAGGACAATATCCTGACTTTATTAAAATGGATCGACCCTTCGCAACACCCACTTTTGATTCAGATGACGAAAAATGAATACCCGCAATTAAAAGACTGGTTGGATTTACCTTCTTTAAAAAAAGAAGTTGAATAAATCAT
>JAHDFN010000051.1:10669-22082 GCA_020628145.1 Saprospiraceae bacterium
TGAAGTTTTTCCAATTTACGTTTTTTCCTTTCGGCCAACCGGGCACTCAACCACCACGGGATAATAATCGCTCCGGCTATCAGATAAGGATAATAGGAAAGCAACCGCCATATCATGGCGATAATAATGGTCACTGGTTTGGTAAACATATATCCGGCATCCATCAGAAAACCACCGAAGACTACTTCCGCAAATCCGGCTCCTCCGGGAGAGGGCAACAGCAATAAGATGACGAACAAGGATTGGAGTTTGGCATACAATTCCGTCTGCGACCAGAAAGAAAGGGAAATTACATCAGGGTTGGCAAAGGCGATAATCAGGCAATTCAAAACAAGGAAACGGGTGGACCAGGCTAGTGCCGTTGACAGATATGCCTTTAAATGAAAATCCCATTTCTTTTTTGAAATTTCATTCGAAGCCACAATGATATCATCACCCAATTCTTCTGCCTTATCCTTGAAACGTTTAAGGAAAGGAAGCCGGGTGAATCCACGGGCAATATTCTTAAAATGGCGGGGACTGAAAAACAATCCGAAAAAGAAAAAACCACCATAAATAATCATAATGATGAAAGTTACGTAGAATGTCCAGTAACCAAAAGCCAGTCCTTCAAGCGTAGGAACAATCCCGCCACCGAAAATCAATAACATCGCAGGAATGAAGGTCAGAAAGAAAAGTGTATCGACTACGATAGCATAAATAATCAGCGCCGTAGTTTTGGCAGCACCTAGTTTTTCCTGTGATAGGACGAAAAGAGCAACTGCCGATCCCCCTACACTCGTAGGTGAAACAGAAGAACTGAATTCCCAAATGAATATCAGTTCGATACTTTTTTTCCAGGAAAAGAAATTATCCGTCAATATACGAAGACGGAAGGCATAGGCTAAATGTCGGAATACCATCAGAAAGGCTGCCATTCCGATCCAAAAAAAAGTTCTGTTGTTCCATTTTATTTTTAAAAATGCTTCGCTATCCCAATTGTTATATAACAGATACGCAACCACCCCCAATCCTAGAAGGATGGGAATGATGATACGATTCATTTTAATGGATTCCAATACCTTTTCCTCCTCTTCGCTAAAATCGCTCTCCTCTATTTCAATATGTTCATTCGTTTCCTTCAGCTTCGTCCTCTGTTTTTTCTTTTTTATAAATCCAGAAGTTATTCATCCCTTCCCCCACGATGATTCCGATCTCCTCCAGTTGGATCAACTCCAAAATCGCCAGAAAGTTGAATATGGCATGGATTCTATTTTCACAGGTTTGGAAAATGGTTTCGAAATTGGATTTTTCTTCTGCTAGAACCAGATTGATCACAAACCCTTTTTGCTCTTCCAAAGTATAATTATACCTCAAAACCTTATGGGAACGATCTTTCTTGCTGTCTTCATAGCGTTCCACTACCTTCTGGAAAGTCTGAAGTAGTTTGAAGAGGTTGAGAGATTCCAATTCAGCATCGACCAATGCCTTTTGTGCCAAGTGCTTCAATTCGGAAACAGCATTTCCCCTCACATTCCTATTGGAACGATCTTCTTCCAATTGCCTCATATCATCCAAAATCTCCTTATACCGTTTGTATTCCAATAACTGGCGAACAAGCTCCGAACGGGGATCGATTTCATTTCCTTCCTCATCCAATTCCTTTCGAGGCAACAACAACTTGGCCTTGATACGGCACAAGGTAGCCGCTACAACGATGAATTCACTTGCCATGTCGATATTCAACGTTTCCATTTGTCGGATGTAATCCAGAAAATCGTTGGTAATCGGTGCGATGGGAATATCATTAATATCCAACTCATCTCTTTCTATGAAGAAAAGAAGTAAATCGAAGGGCCCTTCGAATTGTGGCAACTTGATATTATAAGTCGTCATATTAAGATATTCCTTTACGGTCTGCGAAGTTACTCCAATATATTCTTATTCAAGGCTATTGTCATAGATTTATTTCATTATAATTGCATCCATCTGATAGTCATCCCAACTCTTTTCCTATGAAAAAATTATTAAAAATCCTCTTATCCCTTATTCTCATACTTTTCCTCGGACTATTTATCGCTTATATGTTGATGAATGAAAACCTACCTGAAGGAAAGGACGGCCCGGAAGCGGAAGCATTGGCCCAAAAAATGCTTTTGGCTACGAATAAGGCCGCTTGGGATACCACACACATCATCCGTTTTTCCTTTAGAGGAGAACACCAACATCTTTGGGACAAAAAGAATCATTTGGCCCAAACGGAATGGGAGGCCTACCGCACGGTTTATGATGTGAATACAGCCAAAGGAAAGGCATGGGAAAACGGAATCGAAATCACCGACCCCGGCCAAGCCGATGAAATCATCAGAACCGCTTGGGGGTTCTTCCTCAACGACTCCTACTGGCTTAATCCCGTAGCCAAAATTTATGACAAAGGTGTCACACGAAAGAGCCTAACCCTTGAAGACGGGTCTAAAGGATTATTGGTAACACATGGAGACGGAGGTATCACACCCGGCGATTCCTATTTATGGATATTGAATGAAAAGGGCTTACCCAAAGCTTGGAAAATGTGGGTAAACATCATACCCCTCGGAGGGCTGGAAACATCATGGGAAGACTGGACACAATTATCCACCGGAGCGATGGTTGCCCGAAAACACCAATTGGAAATAGGTGGCTTGGGTATTCCCATCGGCGATTTGAAAGCAGCAGGCACTTGGGCGGAACTCGGAGAAGAGAACCCTTTCACTGTTTTGGATTAAAAGAATATTACCTCTTGCTTACATTTGAAAATGTTTAATATCTTAGTGATTTAATTACAAGAATTCGGATAAGCGATTCGGTCATGGCAAAAAAGAAAAAACAGCAAAGGAAAAAGACAGAACAACCTGCAAAAAAAAAGGTGGACAAAGGAGGATTCCCTTGGTATTTCAACCACAAGCCCCTGCTTTGTCTTAAATTATTCGCCATCAGTTTCCTTATCTATGCCTTGACACTCGGACATCAATTCACCCAGGATGATGCCATCGTTATTACAGAAAATGAATTCACCGAAAAGGGCATCAGTGGCATCAAGGAATTATTGACCTATGATACTTTCAGGGGTTTCTTCAAAGTAGAAGGAAAAGACAATCTTGTGGAAGGCGGTCGTTACCGCCCCCTCACTCCCATCATGTTTGCCATCGGTATAGAATTATTCGGCGAGAATCCTTTCATGTTCCACCTGATGAATATCCTTTGGTATGGACTCACAGTCGTCCTGATGTTCATCCTCTTGCTCAAAATGCTAAGCCATACGGATCTCAAGGAAGATTATGTTTATTTCGTCGCCTTTGTCACCTCCATGCTATTTGCCATTCATCCGATCCATACCGAGGTCGTCGCCAATGTGAAAGGGAGAGATGAAATCATGACGATGCTCCTCTGCCTCGGAGCCATGTATTTTTCACTTAAGGCTTTTGATGATAAAAACAGGATAATGAATTGGAGTTTGGCCGGCTTGCTTTTCTTCCTGGGTCTCTTGGCAAAGGAAATGGCTGTGGTTTTCATACCGATAGTTGCCGTTTCATTCTTCGTTTTCCGTAAAATGAATATCCCGACAGCCTTCATTCAAACCGTACCTTATCTGTTGGTATTTGCGGCCTACTTAGGATTAAGGACAGTCATCGGCATTCCCTTGATTGGAGGAGAAGAATCAGGAGAATTAATGAACAACCCCTTCTTAGGTTTGAATGGTAATCAGAAATACGCCACTGTTTTCCATACATTGGGCAAATATGTACAACTACTATTCCTGCCCCATCCATTGACGCATGATTATTATCCACGAGCCATTGCCGTTAAAACATTTTCAGATCCTACAGTTGCTCTTTCCGTTTTTCTTTATTTGGGAATGATTATCTATGGCATTTGGGGAGTTTTAAAAAGGAATCATGTAGCATACGGGATCGCCTTTTTCCTGATTTCCCTTTTCCTCGTTTCCAATATCCCCGTCAATATCGGAGTGAATATGGCAGAAAGATTCCTTTTCATTCCCTCTATGGGATTCTGTTTTGCCATAGCCGTTTTATTGTATCGTTTATCTGAAAAAGTAAATGGCAGAAAAATATCCACATACAAACATTTCATGCCGGCTATGATGGTGATAGCCATCATATTTGCCGGATTCGTTTATAAAACGGTTACCCGTTCCCTGGATTGGAAAAGCAACCTCAGTCTTTTTTCCGCCGATTGGAATAAATACCCCGACAGTGCCAAAGTCAGGAATGCCATTGGCGGTGAATTGTCTGTACGATCACAAGATGAAGGAACAAAAGGGACGGCAAAGGAAAAGGAAATGCTTCTAGAATCCATTTCCCATCTCAACCACGCCATTAAAATCCATCCGACATTTAAAGGGCCATATCTTCTTCGGGGCAATGCTTACTTCTATTTGGAGAATTATGATGAGGCTATTAAGAGTTACCAGCAGGCCCTACAACTAGATCCGGCTTTTGCCGATGCCAACGAAAACCTTTCCAAAGCATTGGAAATGAAAAAGCAATCGGGTTTGGATGACTTGGAAAAAAAGGCCATAGACGCCAGTACCCGACAGGATTATACTACAGCCATTTCATTATTCAGGCAATTATTGGAGAAGCAGCCTAAGAATCCTAAGTATCATTTCTTCCTCGGCAACACCTTAGGTGCTTCGGGAGATCATGCGTCCGCATTACAAGCTCTTCTGAATGCGGAAAAATACAATGACGATCCGGATAATGTCTCCAGGGTCATTGCTGCGATTGCCAACACATACAGCCAATTGGGCCAAACTGAAAAGGCAAAGGAGTATCAAGATAAACTGAAGTAAAAAAGCAGCCTCTCCTAGGAGAGGCTGCCCAACCACAACATGAAAAACAAATCTAAAACTTACCTATTCTAACCTTTATCCTTTTATTTCCTAGGAAATTTTCACTTCCCTTGTAACTTCCTCTTTCGTCAATTTGGGTAGCATCACATTCAATACCCCATTGATATACCTCGCAGAGATATTATCCTTATCTACCGTTTCAGGCAGGGTGAAACTTCTCTTCAAGGTTCTATTGGTTTCGAATTCCTTCCGCTTGAATTTACCCTCAGGTTCAGTTGTTCCCGTAGCATCTTTATCGGTACTAATCGTAATGGTATCCTTTTCCAAATGGATTTTGAAATCACTCTTGCTCCATCCGGGTGCTGCTATTTCCAATTTGAATCCTTCATCGGTTTCGATAATGTTGGTATTCGGAATTATATTTCCATCTACCGGATTCATATCCTTTCCAAAAACACCTTCCAAGCCTCCAAGAAAATCGTCGAAAAACCTATCAAGGGTATTATTGTTGTTTTTATGATTGCACTGCTTATGTTTCATCTGAATTATTATTTTAAATGAATTGAATTAATTGATTGTCTTTGAGTTAAAATCAGTATTCAGGGCTTGAAACCTGATTTATTTAATATCGATTTCCCGTGGAGGCATCTCTTTGGCTTCTTCTTTTTTGGGTAAAACCAAAGTTAGGATACCTTTTTCCATTTTTGCTGAAATCCCATTGGGATCAACCGTTTTTGGAATACGGAATTTCCTAGAGAATGAATGGAAATCGAATTCCTTGCGGACATACTTCGTTCCTTCAATAGCTTCCTTATTCGACTTGATTGTCAATAATCCGTTTTCGATATTGATACCCAAATCCTTCTTTGCCATGCCGGGCAGAGCCAGTCTGATTAGAAAATCATCTGCTGTTTCAATGATGTTGGTTTTCGGTCTTACAACAGTAGGCTTGATCTCTGCAAAGAAATCATTGGCCAACTCATTCATAATTTTATTGAAGTTGTTCCTTCTTACCATTGGACGATTTAGATTGATATACATAATGAAATAATTTTTGATTTTTAAAATTGAAATACACTTCTCTTTCATCAATTGGCATACCATTCCGGTTTTCAAGAAAATTCGTCAGAAAACACCTTATCAACGCTGTCAAAATGACACACTTCACCTCTTTAGTATGACAAAATGACGCATTTTGAGTTCATCTTGTAAATTCGACGACTATGTTCACATCTAATTATTAATTTTATGGAGCGATTGCTAAGTACAGGACAAAACTTATTCAACCGCCTTGTCAGGTGTTAGTTCACCTGACAAATGCTAGTGAAATGGAGTGTGCGAGGTGAACAAACACCACGCACGGCAACTGGTTTTGTTTTTTGTCCTGTACATAGGAGCGATTGTTAAAACATAATCGTTAACTTTAATGAGTGGATGATCAATTTCTATTTGATATTCGGTTTGATTCCAATCACTTTTCAAGAAAACGATTATTGAATTCATCAAAACCTATATGGATTTATAGTAATCATCCTACCCCATCAAACACATATTAAATTCGTATAAATGCAAGTAACAGCAGCCCAACTCGGTCAAATATTAAAAGGAGAAATCATAGGCAACCCGGAAGCGATGATACAGCGGCCCGGTAAAATAGAGGAGGCCGGACCGGGAGAAATCACATTCCTCGCCAATCCGAAATATGAGCCTTTTGCCTATACTACAAATGCGTCCGTCATTTTGGTAAGCAGGGATTTCACTCCTAAACAACCTATAAAAGCCACCATGATCCGTGTGGATGATGTTTATGCCTCCATTACGCTCCTCCTGAATGAGTTCGGGGGCAAGGTAGAACGGATGGAAGGTGTTTCCACCAATGCATCCATTCATCAATCCGCCAGCATAGGAGGGGGGGTGAGCATGGGGCATTTTGCCGTTCTGGAGGAAAATGTCGAAGTGGGACAAAATACGACAATTTATCCCCAGGTATTTATAGGTAAGAATGCCAGAGTCGGAAAAAATTGCATCCTCTATCCCGGCGTCAAAATCCTACATGATTGTGTCATTGGTGACAACTGCATTATCCACCCCAATGCGATTATCGGCAGCGATGGTTTTGGCTTTGCTCCACAAGATGACGGCTCTTACGAAAAAATCAACCAAACGGGCAATGTCATATTAGAAGATAATGTAGAGATCGGTGCGAATACGACAATTGATCGGGCTACAATGGGTTCAACCATCATTCGGAAAGGAGCCAAATTGGACAATCTTATCATGATTGCCCACAATGTTGAAATTGGAATGAATACCGTTGTTGCTGCACAAGCAGGATTTGCCGGCAGTTCCAAGATAGGTAAACAATGTATGATTGGAGGACAATCCGGTTTTGTAGGGCATATCAAAATAGCTGATGGAAGCAAGATCCAGGCACAATCGGGCATCAACAAAACCATAAAGGAAGAAAACTCTGCCTGGTACGGTTCTCCTGCTTTACCATATAACGATTATCTAAAGTCCTATGCAGCCTTCCGGAAAATGCCGAAACTGCTCAAACGCATCCATGATCTGGAAAAGAGGCTGAAGGACTTGGAGAAGTAAGCGTGAGTTCAGATTCGGCTAAAATCCTATATTGATCCTAGTCAATCAAAAAACCGAATGGGCAATAATGCCCATTCGGTTTTTTGATTTTAGAAATCCGTACCAATGGAAATATGCCAAACACCGGGTTGAATGATTTTCGTTTCTATTCCCTTCCCATAATCGACTCGAATGAAATAACCAAATATTTTGGTTCGGACACCTGCTCCAAAACCGGCAACGATAGGGTCTCTGTAATAATTTACCGTAGCCGTAATGACTTGTGGTGCTTCGGGAGGTGGAGCAAAAACCGAGGTATTCAAAGGATTATCATCACTGAATGGAGAAACTCCTTGCCAAGCAGTCCCTACATCGAAGAAGCCAACGATTTGGAAATGGCGAATCAAGCTGGATTTGATCGGACGTTTATATAAGTATTTAAAAATGGGCAGTCTCAATTCCAAATTACCCAAAACATATGAATTACCATTCCGGATATTGGTTCTAAACCCTCTAAGAGGCGTGGCTATCGTTTGGTAAGCGAAGTCACCTCCGGCTTCCGGTAAGGGAATATTTTCATTAAGGCTTGGAAACATTTCATTATCTGCACCTCCGAGGAAAAATATCATTTTTTCCGAACCAAAAGAAGTCGCTCCGGAAACCCTCGCCGCCAAAACCGTATGTTTACCCAATCGTTGATAATGCCTGATATCCGCACCAGTCATAAAAATAAACCCTCCATTGAAATTCAGGTTGAATCCGTCATCTACATCCAGTTCCATTCTCTTCAAAGCTTCGGTGTATATCTTCAAGCGAGTACCGTGTTTCAAATTGTCATCAATATCAATGGTATTATCGAATACATACTCCAATCTCAGCCCAATACGCTGTGCATTATATGACGGCACCTCCAAACTAGGTCTATCGGTTGCCTTATATTCGAATTTATCACCTCTCACATATACTCTAGCCCTTAGACTCCCATATATATCCATCGCATATTTCAAGTCCGTCTGAACAAGGTTGGTTGTCGTTTTGGACTTGTAGGTCAAGAAAAAGCCCGGCACATCAAAAGTATTGGTAGATGTCTCCCTATAATAGGTATAGGATTTATCCAACCTTTTTTTCAAATCCTTAAATGTTACAAAATACTCTACTCCATCAAATGAAATCGGCAATCTTAATCCGCCTTCCAGTTCATAATCCTCGAATACGTCCTGGATACTGCTTTTCAGGAATATACTAAGGGGTTGATGATTGTAAGGATTACCGGTATAAAGATCCAAGCCTCCAAACAACAAGCTGTTATCCATTTGAACAGTAATTGTATTGGATTTGAACCTGAGCCTATGGCTCAATGCTTTCGACCCTACGAAACGATGTACCCTTTTCGTTGGTTGACGATACACTTCCTTGGCATAAGACAAGCCCGGACTTTGAAGCGTGATACGTCCATCATCACTTTCTACGATAACTGCCGCTTCTGTCTTATTCGGTTCAAAATCATTTTCGAATTCGTAGTTATCAATATCAATCAGATCTTCTTCTTCCTTGTTGGAGGGTATTTCTTCTTTTTGTTTTTCCTCTTCAACTAATTCATCATCCATTTCTTCTAGGTAATCCGGAACAAAAACAAAATCGAATTCTTTTGCGGTTGTTTTTTCTTCTTCTACCGGTTTTTCCGGTTCGACATCACCTACCTCGTTATTTTGAGGCTCCGTTTCTTCACCAAAACCCGGATCGAATTCCCAATCAGCAGGTTTTTCCCTGGGTGTTTCTCTTTCCTTTTGCTCTTCTTCTTTTTTCTGTATTTCTCTAGTCTTTTGTTTAATGACTTGTTGTTTATAATCCGAATTCAACAAGCTAACAGAAGTTTCGGGTTCCATATCCCTTACATATATTCGATTGAGTCCTCTGTGTCGAATGTTTTCCACTACTTTACCCGAAGAAGAAAATACTTCGTGAATTCCTTTCGAATAATTGGAGGAAGCATGATTTTTTCCCCGCCATTTCATCACCGGACGTACATAAGTCGTATCCACCACCCCTGCCTGATAATCAGGAATCGAATCCGAAGGAAGGATAATTTCATTCCCGGTCTTCAGCAAAACAACCCTTTCGTGATGGGAAATATATTCTTCCAATTCCCCGGCATATCTGTTTCTGATTCCATTATCATCGGACAGAAAACCATAATGAACAGAATCAACGGCAAAAGGGTGGGATTCATTGGCATAAGGTGTATTAGTAATACGTACCAATTCATTCGACTCTTCACTTTCCATGTCGAAAAAATAAATATCCGAAGCACCTATGGGTAAAATAGAATCCAACTTGAACTGCCCCAATTCCAAAACATCTCCTCGATTGGATGAAAACAAGATCCCTTTTCTTCCTTGGAAATCCACATAGGCAGGATCTAGATCATCATAGAAATCATTAGTTATCCTATCTGTAGATCGTTGGTTGATATGATAAATGAAAACATCCGAAAAACCTTTTATAGTGCCTGAAATCAATAGATCATTGGAGTTAATATATTCCACACTATAGATTCTTTGGTATTGTGGAGCAAATTCTTGGGTAATCTTTTCCCGGCTTTCGGGATTGATTTGTTCGAAATAGACAATATCCCTTTTTTCATAGAGAATGCCGAGGTATTGATTATCAGGACTCCAAGCCAGCAATGGATAATTATAATCGGTTTCCTGAATATGGTTTCTGAATCCAGTCTTGAAAACCCTGCTCCTTTTATCGGTTTCCAAATCGTGGACAAATACCCGTATTTTTCCTTTTTCATTAAAGGCATAAGCCAACTTCCGTCCATCAGGACTCAATTTGGCTTCAGAGATGGGTAACTCCCGTTTGTTCCTAATTGAAATCTGATCGGTTTCGGGAGGGAGGGCAGAACCGCCTGTCGTCTTATATCTTTCATTAAAATAGTTTTTCCACTCTTCAATCACACGACCGAAGGGAGAACCTAACACATATAAAAATCCGCTGTCCACACTTCTATTGATCCGGGTTAGGTAAATCAGGTTGGAAGCCGTGGAGCGGCCATAATTGTTCTCAACATAGTACCAAAGCGAATGGCCGGCCAATTTAGGGTTTTCAGATGCGAAGTCTTCAAAATCCTTATATGTCCCGGACATGAATATATCCCTTAGTTGGTTATCCAAATGCGTATTCCATTTTTCTCCGGCATAACCTATCAAACCCTGGCTGAACCACTCCGGGAGGTTCAACAAAACGGCGTTTTGTACAATTTCCTGAATGTTTGTCCCGAACATCATATTATTCAGGGAGACGCTGGCTATTCCTTCCCTAACTTGCCGTCTCAAATCATTATGATCTCCATTGAAATGAACAAAAATCTTGTTCTCTACTATTTTTATCTCTCCACCGGTATTACGGAAAGTTTCCTCATTCCCAATATTGCTTTGTTTCATATCGGTTATATCCGTAAAAACCAGAATTTCAATTTTACGATTAATCCTGTGTTCCAGCGTTTCTTGTATTTCCCGATAATCCCACTCGGCCAATTGGGCCACGGAAATGCCGATATTCCTTCCTTCCCCATACCAATAAACCATGAAATTATCGGTTTCATATTCAAACCACTTGAATTTATGGTACTGAATCCTATTCTTCCCGAACTGGGTCTGTGAATTTTGAGCATCAACTGAGAAATGTAAAAACAATATCGCCCCAATAAGACACTGGACAAAAATAGAAGTGGTCGTGGTCAGCCTTGATATCATGCCGATGGTTTTAATCTAATAATCAGATATGCAACAACTATGCTGCATTACAGGGCTTCATGATGAACAAATTTGCAATACAAAGATGATTTCCGCAAGGTGAAGGTCTATCTCTTTGAAAACAGACACACAGTACAAATGAATTAATTATCTAACTTTGCAAATCGGGTAAAAGTAAATGTAATCAATAGATGTTATCACGAAAAATTGATTATAGCCAACCGGTTCTTTTGAAAATATG
>JAHDFN010000318.1 GCA_020628145.1 Saprospiraceae bacterium
TCAATGGATTTATTTACCGGGACATTTCTTTTTACAGATATTCTGGCAAACATTACGATTGGCGAAAATCAAATCTTCTTTTTCAGCTTCCTCATATTTTTCAATGGCATTCGGACAGATCTTTTCCACTTTTGGGTTGTCGTATGATGTCAAACAAATGAACAAACCTGCCAACCCCAATATGATGATGCCTAAACGCATTTTGATATTATTCGGATTTTCTCTCATGGTATTTGGTATTAGTATCTTGAATTAGAAAGGGGCTTCCTTCTTTATAGTATGATTATAAAGTAGAAAATTATGCCAAAAGGTTGTTTAGGTGTGTGAAAGATGCGTTATCGGATCGTTAAAGTATTCCATATTCCCGGCAAAACCGACCATTCACTCAAAGAGCATCTCACCTTCAAAACACAATCACATCCTTCAATTTCAATTCCTCCACATCCCCGAAACGGGCGAGTTCATTCCAATTGATTTTATTCTTATTTCCATAAATGGTGATGACGACCGGTTTTTCCTTGATGTGTTTTTCGTACAAGGACATGAGATCATCAAATTGCAATTTTTCAAAATCGGGATAAGCCAATTCATTGGGATCTTTTCGATATCCCAATTTTTTCAAACCTTCGATCCTTGAAGAAACTAACCGATAGGAAGGATAGTCCGTAAAGATTTTCTGTTGGAGGCTGCTTTTGATTAAATCCATCCGTTCGGGTTTTTCAGGAAGGTTCCGGATCAGCCGCATCATAACATCTACGGCTTCATTGGTCTTGTCACTCTGGCATCCGACAAAGGAATTGAGGAAGGAACGTTCTCCATATTTCAAGGGATGGAAATAACGCCCCCAAGCAGAATACGCCAAAGAACGATATTCGCGAATCTCCTGTAGAACCAGGCCGGAAAAACCGTCGCCGAAATAAGAATTGAAGGCTTGGTATTTGGCATAATCCTTTTTATCGTATTTTTCTCCGGCCACATAAAAATATACCTGGCTCTGCACCGCTTTCTTGTCATGTATGAAATATACATGACTGTTTTTATACCTAGCCGGTTTTTGGAAAATCAGTGGTTCACGGATACCCGACATGTTTAAGGAAAAATTATCCAAAAAAATGGATTTGAAAGCATCGGCATCCTTACTTCCTACATAATGAATGGTAGCAGCATACCCTACTCCATCCAGAAATTTACGGGTCAATACCTGTTTATCTGCAGCCTTGATTTCCTTCATGGTATGCCTTCTGAGGAAAGGTGAACGATCTCCGTAAATGGCATAATACCTTAAAGCTGTCCCTATGGATGAAGGTGTTCTTTTTTCGATTCTTCTTTGGGTCTTTTCATCCTTCAATAATATTTTCAAAGCCTTATCATCTGCCACAGGGGCATGGACGAGTTTATCCAATAATGCTATTCCTTCTGCCATATTTTCTTCCTTACCTTCCAAGGATATATTCATGTAATTCCGAGTGCTATAAATTCGATACTGCATACCCAATTCTGCAAATTTCTGTTTGAGCTGCAACATCGTCATATCCCCTGTCCCCGCATAATTCATCAGGTCGGTCGCCAGTTTCAAATCCCTGTGATTATCATTACCGTATTGATATTTCAAGTTGAGGGTAAATACATCATTGATCGGATTGGGCGTAACATATAAACGGTTATTATTTCTTAAATCCACGAAAGTGGCATCTTCTTCGAAATCGATAAAATCGGGCTCTCGTTCCAAGGATGCCATAGATTTGAAGCCTTCTGCATAAGATGAAGATTTGGCAGCATCGGGTTGGACGGGTTTGTATCCGGGTTTATCCAATTTTTCTTTTTTCGGGAATCCCATTTTTGAATAAAGTGCCAATAAATCCTTCCCATAATATTTATCCGCCGCCCTCATAATATCCTCCTTGGATACTTCAGCGACTTTTTCAGGATAGGAAAGATATTCTTCCCAGGAAATTCCCCGATTGAATGCATAACCGATAGCTGTACCCCTATCCGTCAAATCTTCCAACTCCCTTTGGAATTCTAGATACAATTCATTCTTGACCGCATTCAATAATCCGTCATCGAAATCTCCGATTTTAAGCCGATTGATTTCATTCAAGACTTTCTTTTCCGCACTCCCCATTGATTGCCTCAGGATTTTAGGAATGATGATAAAGAGGTGGGTTCCGTCATCATTCAAAGATTCGGAAAGTGCCATGATTTCCATCAGTTTGTTTTCCTGTACCAACCGATCCAGAAAACCGGTTTCGCTTTCATTGGATAACAGCCCGGCCATTACTTCCAAAACCGGTTGGTCCGGATGGTTGGCTCCCTGGGTTTTATATCCCAACACACCTACCTTGATCGGAGTATATCTGACTTTGGTAATTTCCTTTCCTTCGAATTTATTAATCGGGTAATCCGGAAAGGCAGGTACATTTCCTTTTTTCAGTCGGCCGAACTTTTCGGCGATTAGAGGTTTGATTTTTTCGGCATCAAAATCACCCGTAAGGATCAAGGCCATATTATTGGCGACATAATAATTCCTGAAAAATTCATACATCTTATTCAAGGAAGGATTCTTGAGGTGTTCCGTTTTCCCCAAGGTGGTTTGGGTCCCATATGGATGGGGGGAAAACAACTTATCCATGAAAGTTTCATAAATCTGATATTCGAATCCATCCATCGCCCTGTTTTTTTCTTCATACACCACTTCCAATTCCGATTGGAAGGAACGGAACACCGGTTCACTAAACCGATGGGCATAAAGATCCAACCATTTCGCAATCTGATTGGGGGGGAAAGAATTGTGATAAAAAGTCATATCCGGAGAAGTAAAGGCATTAACTCCCCTTGAACCGATACTTTTCAAGAGATTGTCGAATTCTCCCGGCAAGCTGTATTTAGATGCCTTAACGGAAATACGATTGATTTCCTTTTGTATCCTTTCCCTAGCTATCGCATCTTGAGTCGCTCCTAGTTTGTCATACCAATAATTAATGGAATCCAACAAGGGTTTCTCCGCTTCATAATTCCAAGTCCCCATTTCTGTCGTTCCCTTGAAAAGGAGATGTTCCAGATAATGAGCGATACCTGTAGCATCGGCGGGATCGTTCTTACTTCCTGCATTAATGGCTACCGCACCGAATATTTTTTTTACGCTATGATCTTCATTCAGGAAAATGGTCAAACCATTATCCAGGGTATAAGTTTCGACATTCAACGTATTGCCTGTTTGGGCAATTATGTAGAAAGGAAATAGTAATAGTAGGAAAGAAACACTCCTCATCATGGGACAATTTAATGCGGGAAATAATCATGCAAATTAAATAAAATAATGCTTCGATGCTTTAACACATGACCATAAACGGACATCATTTTCGCCTGAAAGCCGTCCAGGATTCCTAAAATTCAGTTAAAAAACTAAAAAACAGTTCAATCAACTAAGAGTATGTTTAAATTTTAATAATTGGTCTGCGAAACTCACTTTATTGCTTACTCTTCGTTAAAAAATCAGGCTTGATAGCCCTGCTATCATCCCGATTTCCCGCCTTGATTAAGCAATAAATTGATATTTCTCGACATAAAGACCAAATTTTAAA
>JAHDFN010000052.1 GCA_020628145.1 Saprospiraceae bacterium
GCAAAATCCATAATTTTATCTCCATAAAAAACAATTCGTAATAATGTCTTTTGTGATTATCAAAAATTAGCTCATCCAGTTGGTCTTGTCTTCCGGATTCCATTTAGTAGTTGTCTTCTTATTCTGTGTCCAAAACTCGACCGAACTACGGCCAGTGATGTCTCCTACACCGAATTTGGAATCATTCCAACCTCCGAAAGAGAAAGGTTCCCTGGGTACCGGGACACCGATATTGACCCCTACCATACCTGCGGAAGCATTTTCCACTACTTTTTTGGCTAATCCTCCACTTTGGGTGAAGACAGCTGCGGCGTTTCCATAGTTGGAATTGTTCTCAATTTTGATGGCTTCTTCCAAATCCTTGGCTCTGATAATGGAAATAACCGGTCCGAAAATCTCCTCTTTGGCTACTTTCATATCCGGTTTGACATAATCAATAATCGTAGGACCGACATAGTATCCGCCTTCCTTACCCGGTACGGTGACTCCCCGTCCGTCCACAAGGATTTTAGCACCCTGTTGTTCCGCTTCGGTGATATATCCTTCGATTCTTTCTTTGGCTTCCTTGCTAATAACAGAACCCAGGTTTTTACCCGGAACTATTTTATTGGCTTCATCAATCATCCTATCTATGATGTGCTGGACTTTATCTACTCCTACCATTACAGCGGCAGCCATACATCTTTGTCCAGCACAACCGGACATGGATGCGACCACATTATTGGCTGTCATTTCCACATGGGCATCCGGCAAAACCAAGAGGTGGTTTTTTGCTCCACCTAGAGCAACGCATCTTTTCAGATTATTGGACGCTCTTTTATAAACGATTTTGGCCACTTTTGTAGAACCGACGAATGACACGGCCTCTATTCCTTGGTGATCACAGATAGCTTCTACTATTTCCTTTCCTCCATTTACGACATTAAATACACCATCCGGCAAACCGGCTTCCTTGAGTAATTCTGCCATTCGCATTACGCTAAGTGGTACGAGTTCGGAAGGTTTGACAATGACGGTGTTTCCAAGTACGATGGCATTAGGGACGGTCCAGTGTGGAACCATGTTCGGGAAATTGAAAGGTGTGATACAGGCAACGACTCCCAAGGGTCGTCTTTCTATTCTGCATTCTACACCCCGACTGACTTCTTGTATTTCATTGGTAACTATCTGGGGCATCGAAACTGCGAATTCACACAATTCCATGCTTTTTTCTACCTCGGCTCTTGCTTCGGTATAAGTCTTTCCATTTTCCAACTGAACGAGTTTGGACAATTCGTCCATATTTTTTTCCAATAGAGTCCTATATCTGAAAAATACCTGAACCCGTTCCTTGAGAGTTTTGGAAGACCAATGCGGAAATGCATTTTTAGCTGCATTTACAGCTACGTCGAGTTCTTTCATTCCACTCATGGGAAGGCTGGAAATGACTTCCCCGGTAAGGGGGCTGATGACATCCATGGTTTCTTGCCCGTTTCGGGAGAATTCACCATTAATGAAATTTTTCACCTGGGGTTGTTTAACGCTAAGTTCCATATCTTGAATATAGTTTTTTAAAAATCCAATAATTCTAATTCCATGCAATCAACATGCCTAAATCAAGGCCCTGTGAATTGAAGTCGGAAACTTTTAAAGGTAATGATTATTTTTCATATGATGAAAAAAATGATACAAAGTTGTAAGAAATCGCTTATTTAGGATATTTTCGCTTGTAGATGTTTGAAGTAAAGGAAACACTGCTGGAGAAGCAGCAGAAAAAATTATTGAAACAACTGCTTGGCCCTTTTGAAAAAGGTAAGGTGCTGAACCTGGGTTTCGGGCGGGGTGTACTATTGGAATTGGCCAATTTCGGAACGGAGGTCAATGAAGAATGGTTCTCAGAAATGTTTTATCGATATCCCGATAAGGAACTGGAGGCGGTTCCTCCTGATATAACGAATTATCCTTCCACTTCCTTCGATGCGATTTTTTGTATGGAAGCGATGTTGGAAAAGAATGATGATAAAATGAAGGGAGTTTTAAAAGAGGCAAGTCGTTTGTTGCGTCCCAATGGGCATTTGATTTTTTCATTTCCTACTGCTAAGCGATTTGGGAAAAAAGGATATGCCGTGAATGAAGTGAAGGTTTTTTTTTCCGAAAAGGAATGGGATTACCTGGCGAATTACGGTTTGCGATTTTTACCGGAAATCAAACCACCTTCGTTTTTAACTTCTTTTTATTCATCAATGGACGATTGGTGCCGTAAATTCATGGCTGTTGATTATTCTTATTTTGTCGTTTTGGTTTATAGGAAGGAAGACTATGTTTTTTATGGGAAAAAATAATTCCGAACAACTATTTGAAATGGAAAAACAAATTAATGCATGAAAAAATATATTCCACAAGTCGTCAAATTGAATTATCGTTTATCATCCAGGTATCTGAAAGATTTGACATCGGGTGTTTCGGGTAAATTTGCAAAAGGAGATAGAGAGGCTTTACATTATAACGGGATGATTGAAACATCTGAAGATATTACTTCGGGGGAATATGCGGAAAATACATTGCAGAATATTCGTTTGGCAGTAAAGGAGATTTCAAAATTGCAATTATTGCCCGGTGAGGTTTTTTCTTTTTGGAAAGTTTTGGGAAATCCTACGAAAGGAAAAGGGTATAAGACCGGTAGAACCATAGTGGAAGGGGAATTAGTGGAAGGCGTAGGAGGTGGATTGTGCCAATTGGCGGGATTGATGTATTATGCTGCCCTGAAAGCCGGTTTGGAAATTATGGAAAGACATGCACATTCCGCTTCTATTTTCAGAGCATCGGAAAATGGAATTCCCTTAGGGGCCGATGCAGCGGTAGTGTATGGTTACAAAGATTTGAGGATTAAGAATTCAAGAGGTTTCCCGATTAAATTCACATTCATAGTCAAGGATAGTCGGGTGGCTTGTCGTATTTTTTTAGAAGATAATATTACGCCTTATTCTGCTAAATTCGAGCTTCGGGAAAACGAAGGAACCAAAACGGTAACAACATATTTAATCGACGAAAATGGAGAAAAGAAAATAGTAGGGGAGAGCCGTTATTCGGATTGATTTTCATTTCTCCAAGATTTACGGGTATGGTAGATCGCATGAATGAGGGCGAATAAACTTCCAATAATACTTCCCCATATCGCTCCTCCTGTAAAAGCATATTTTATTGCTGCAAAATTATTGGGTGGAACACCGATAATTATACTTCTATATAGATCGGGGAAAATCAGGAGTAAAATAGACGCTCCAATTCCAAAAGCCAACCAGGTAAGAATAATTATTTTCATTGAGTTCAGGATTTGTTTGGCAGCGAATAAGAATCCCGTATCCATTTTTGTAATGTAATAGAACGCCGGGGTATAAATTACCGCATAAAATATTCCATAGGCTAAGCCATCGGATATTCCTAGTAGTGAAGCGAAAGAAATGGGAGTGAAATAAGGCGGTGTCCCGACAATCGTATCAAAATAAATCGGGCTGATGCAGGCATTAATGAAATTCAGGATACCTCCAAGGATGACTCCTATTAGAATCGGAAAAGAAAGAATGGCTAGGATATGGAAATAATACTTTTTCTTTTTCGTTCGGAAATCGTCTAATATTTCGTCTTCATTCATTTTGCAAGTTTGTTTGCTGATGCCATATAACTGCTTCTAGGAGTAATTTGTTAAAATTCTTGTGAATAATCAAAAAATAAAGATAAAAACTTGCAAGGAAATAATTTTTGTTAATATATTTGATATATCATATATTGATGTATCATGAATAAATCGGAAAACACCATATTTTATTCTATTGAGAAAACGATTAAATCCTATAGGAGATATGCTCAAAATAAACTGAAGCAGGTTGATTCTAAGATTACAATTGATCAGTGCCTAATCCTGAACAAGATAAATGACAGTGAAAATATAACTCAAACGGATTTGGCTAAATTGGTTTTTAAGGACAATGCTTCTGTTTCCCGGATAATTGATCTAATGGTGAAGAATGGATATTTGGAGAGGAATATCGATGAAGAAAACAGAAGGAAATATATTTTGGAAATCAATAAATCGACCCAGTTGAAATTGAAGAAAGTCAATAAGGTGATTCAAAGAAATAGAGCATATGCCTTAAATGGAATTTCTGAAAAAGAATTGAAACAATGCGAAAAAACCCTCAATAAAATATTCGATAATTTAAACGATTAAAAATGGATTTTTTAAAATTCGCAATTCTGTTTAGCCTTGTTTTTTCAAATCCCGCATGTAAAGATGACTGCCCGGATAATCTAATGCAGTATGAATATACTTTAGCATTGGAAGATGGTATTTACGTCGAAAAATTTGATCCTGATATTACGGATTCGGAGAGGTATAATAGTAATAATGAAATTTACACTATATGTAGGGAGTTTATTTTCGATTACTACTATGAAGATGTGGATGGGAACCAATTTCTATTTGAAAGGGAAAAAGGGGATATGGTGCTTGGTGGGGAGGAGTTTGAAAATTGGTTTTTTGTTCCTAGGAATGATCCCGGAAAAAGAACGATTGTTAAATTTCAAAATAAAGTATCAGGTGGCCTGAAACCATTTATAGAATTTGATCCCACATTTAATCAAACCATTTTTAGATTTTACGATATTCAAGAAAATGGTAAAAGCCAGGAAAGAGGAAGGACAGGGTTAATAGAAAATGAAAGAAATGTATGGTTGCATCCACATAGGCATGGTTTGTTTGCAATGACCGAATTCGCACCTTTTCCATATATTCAGTCTCCTTATGAAATTGGTAATTCGTGGGAATGGGATTATATCTCGTTAAGTGCGGAAAATTGGTCGGATCCCCGTTGGTTGGAATTCGAAGGGCAATTAGAGATTGTTTCTAATTATGAAATTACGGATGTGAAATATATGGATACTCCATTGGGGCAGTTGCAATGTTTCGAGATTACGGCTGTGGCTACGAATGAATATGGAGCAGCAAAATTAGTATCTTATTTTAATGAAGAATATGGTTTTGTTAAATTGGATTATGCCAATATCGATGGTTCTAAATTATTTATGAATTTAATAGAAGTGAAGGAGCATTAATGATTGAAGAGGCGCAGTATATTTATTCCTTATACCTTAATTTCACGCTTTTATTGATCCAGCAATCTACCGGGATTGATTTTTCGGGATTTTCCATGTCTTCTTTTTTCGGAAGGTGGCGGGCATATTGGCTGATTTTGTCTTGAGCTTCTTTTCGACTGTCTTCGTACTTCAAGGCTTTTTCCCATTCTTCGAAGGCTAAAGATAAAATAGCTTTTTTTTCGATGTCTTCTTCTGTGTAACAGTGCCTTGCTGAAGATAATAAAATAATGGATTTTGTTAAATGATAAGTGCCGGGTTTGTTTTTTAATTTTTCTAGATATCCGTATGCCTCTCCGAAATATTTTTCTCTGATCAGGAAACTGATTAATTGTCGTGTAATTGGGATCTCATTGTTGGAAGTAATTTGTTTATTATCGATTTTTGATTTTAAAAATTCGATTTTATATCGAATGTCATGTTCGCTTTGGATAAATGCTTGGTCTTTGTCTTCGGGTGCTTTGAATTGGCAGGGATTGATTTTTCCAAGATAATAATTGGAATAGTATTTCTTTTTTCCTTTTGTGAATTTAAAACGGATTTTAGTTTCAAATTCCCCTTGTGAATATTTATGTTGGCGACTGGTTAGCCTTTCTTTTCTTTGGAGTTTTTTTTCAATTTGTTTGATAGGGAATCCTTCCTTATTTAAAAATAAATATTCGATTTCCTTCCATTGTTCATTCTTGTTCAGGGCTTCTTGGACTATGATTAATTTGCCGTTTTGGTACTCTTGGTATTTTAATTTTCTTCTTTTGTAGTTGGAAAGATTGAGGTAAATGAAATCATTTGAAAAAACATCATTGAATTCCAGTCTGATTTTTTTGCAACCTTTCTTCTTTTCGGCTTTTTTTTTCTCTAGTATTTTACCTGTCCAGAAATCAGATTCCATCATACAGGAAGCCTTGTCGTTTTGAGCATTTGAAAAGACGATGGAACCAAGTAGGAGGAATACCAGAGATATTTTATACATACTGCAAATGTAGGTCTAAAAATCCAAACGTAATCCGACATAAAAACGTCTGCCTACCAAATGATTATTTCTTAGTCCTCCGTCCATTTCATTGGAAAAAGGTGCGTTGCTGTTGATGATCGGACTGTTTTCCTTTTCACCTAGAATATTATCAAGGCCAATCGTAATATCTAATTTCCTAAGAAAAAACAACTTCTTAATATTGTTTTTCAGCCGATAGGTAATTGAAGCGTCCCATCTGTTTTTAGCAGGGGCGCTTCCGTTGCCATAAGCCGTTTCGGGAGATGGAGCCGGGCTTGTTCGCTGGAATTGGGTGTTGAATTTGATGTAACGGATATTGTAATCATAAGCAAAAAGGAAGCTGTTTTTAGGATGATAGAATCTGTTTTTCATTTGACCGGAGATGTCGGTTTTGAAAATGTCAAACCGATGCATTGCGGTCAGGGACATGTTTCTGAATGGGATGATTTGCAGCCTGTTGTTTAAAGATAATTTATATGCTTTTCCCCGATGATGGATGAAATGGATTTCTCCAGGTTGTGTCAAATCGATTTCGTTCAGTTGTTGGTAGATGTTGTGATAAAATAGGAAATGGTATTGGATGCCATTGATTCGGTAATTGTTGATTTTTATGGACTTGCTGTTTTTTAGTTTAATACTCGCGCCATAGTGACAAGCTTCTTCCAAAGGAAGACTGCCTGCATTTATTTGTCTTCCTGAAAAAAGGAATTTTTCAAAATCGGAAATGATATGTGTTCTACGGTATCCGCTACCTGAAAATAATCCAAAAGAAATATTTTGATTTACAGTATAGTCCAATTTAAAACTAGGATTGAGTTGTAATTTTTCAAGGGAAGAATAATTCACCCTTAAATCAGACATGAATTTTAATTTATGAAAAATATAGGTTTCTACTTTTCCGTAGATTCCGATATTGTTTTCTTTTCGATTCGTCCAATTCGTATTGGAGAAATCTTCTTCGGTTTTGTCGTATTTGTAATGTATTCCCAGTTCATAATCTGTAAATCGGAAAGTGGATTGGTACCCGGCATAAAGATGGGAGATGTTTTCTTTTCCGGCATATTCGTTCAATCCGAAATGTTTTTTATTGTTGGATATTCTAATGTCTGTGTCAAGGGAAATGACGGATTTTGTTTTTTGATTTTCATCCTTGATGACGAAATCTGATTTCAGGGCAACTCCTGAATGTTTGGTTGTCCCTCCAAGCCCGTATGCATTCGTCGTCAAATAATCTGTCTCCTTATTGAAATTGATGGCCCCTTTTTCAAAAATTGAATTCAAATGAAAGGCATTGATGATGATGGAATGGCCATTGTTTTCCCATGACCAACTATTTAATCCGAATAGTTTTTTCTTTTTTGCTAAATCCGAAAAATTATCTGCATTTTTATCCAATATTTTATCGTAATGGTGGTAATTCAAGGAAAAGGCCGTTTTGATATTTCTACTCAGGGGATATTTTAAACCGATTGAACTGTCCCACTCTCCTAAATGGCTGCTTAGGGTGGCCAGTGATATTCCTCTTGGCGTAGAAACCAAAATATAATTTCTACCGAATGGAGCATTGGCCGGAGCGTACCTGTCGGAGCAGGGGAGGTTGTTTTGGGAATATTTCGAAATCCATGATGAAGGGAGGTTCTTCGCTAATTCCACTTTGGTAATGCCATCGTAATTCTGTGTCGTTAAAGATCCTAATGAGCCTTGTAATAAATTAGGCCCCAGATAAAAAGCCAGATATGGGTTCTCATTCAATGCCTGTGAAAATAGAATGTGGGGAAAGACGATAGCTATAAGAAATATCAATCTTTTCATGTGATGGTTTTTCGACTTTCTTGTTGATGGTTTCAACCTGTATCCAAAAAATAAGACTCCGCACCCGATAATTAATTATTCGGGTGCGGAAAAAATTAATTCGTTATGGAAATGACCGTTCCTTTTTCCCAATCCTTATCCTGTTTGTCATAATAAAGATAGGCTGTACTTGCAGGGGCTTTGTAATCACCGGGAATATCGGCTTTTAAATCAAGATTTATGATTCGTTCCTTCCCTTTTTTGATGCCCGTAAAATAAGCAATCAGGTAATTACCCCTTATTTCATAATAATCCATGACTTCCTTTTCAGTCAGTTCCTTTAACTGCCAGGGTTGGAGACTCAATCCGGCAGGAATACCTATGAGGGCAATCGGTGTCGGAATTTCATCATCATGGATGTTTTTAACCTTCGCAGTCATCCTGACCGTTTCTCCGACTTTGGCATTTTCGGTAGCAAGGGAAGTCATTAAATCCACACGGCAAGCCGGTGAACTTTCGGGTGTTAATGAAGTCCAGGAAATATCGGCAGAGTAGGGAAGGGCTTCCGTCGTCTGATCGAAGGAAACGGTAATGTTGTTTTCACCTGTTTTCAGATGAGGGGTCAAATCCACCTGTATTTTCCCACGATGACCTTTGTTATAATTGAATTCGAAAATCTGTTTTTCATTGGCATAAACCCTAATCCTGCCACTCTTGTCCGTCTTACCCATTATTTTCGCATAATCCGTAAAAGCTTTCAGGGCGAGAATAGTAGCTTGTGTTGAACCGAATCCGCCATGCCCCGAACGTTTCCCCGAAAGGAAAATAATCAGTTTATCCAAAAAGGCCATATCCGCTTTTTTCTGCCTCATCAATCCGGAAGCATAAAGTGCCGCCGTTTCCGTAAAACGGTTGTTCCCATAACTTCGGGTCACGGTCTCATTGACTTGGATTTTTTCGTCTTCCAAGAATTTGAATTGTTCCTTCAAAGCGGAAAGGCATTCTTCGGCCTTCGTATCATTGCCGATATTGAAATTCGATAATGCGGCTAAGGATAAGCGATAGGCATCCTTGGATTTCAGGGATTCGGCAGTCGTGAAAGCAACTTCTTTTTCCAAACCCTTGTTACCCGTTTCCGTAAGGGCATAGGTGATATAGGCATTGCCGACTTCATAGGATGAGCCTCGGAAAGAATCCAAACCACCGGATCTGTGTTTGAATCCGCCTTTGCCATCCCTTTTTTCTAATAGCCAATTCTTTGTTCTCTGGATCATTTCTTCATCTACCCCCTTATATACTTTTTTCATGTCGTTGAATTGTAGAAGGCCGTAAGCGGTCAAGGTTTCGTGGGCCGGGTCTTTACCCCACCATTCGAAGCCGCCTTTGCTGCACTCATATCCTGCAAGCCTGCCATATCCTTTTTTCAGGAATTCCAAAGCACGGTTTTCCATGGCCGGGTCGGATTTTCCGGTCTGTTGCATATATTGCAATACCATTATATTCGGATAATTACTTGAAGAGGTCTGCTCGAAACAGCCGTGGGGTTCCCTGATGATGGATTCCGTTCCCGAAAGCAGTTCTTCCATGATATTGGGATAAATATTCAACATGCCTGTCAGGGAGTTGTCCAATATATCATTGACATTGAAATCAAAACTCCTTTGCAGTTCCTTACTGGATAAGGAAACAGCACGGGGAAAACCTTTCGGATTGACTTCGATTTGTCGAACGATGTTTTCTGTTCCGTTAGGATGCTCGAAACTGAATTGCATGTTCTTTAATCCTTTTATGGTCTTGTCCACCTGAAGTTTGAAGTACTCGGTATGGTGTTTTCCCGATGGAATGCTAACCGTTCTTCTGGTTGTTTTATCTTGGACAATCATACCGTGTAACTGGTGACTGCTGATCACGCCCTTGATTTCCTTATCGGAATTGTTTTTTATGGAGATGGGAATATTCAGAAGATCTCCATGTGTAACGGCTACGGGTATTTTGGCATCGAAGGAAACCGGTTTTTGTGTGGCGTAGGTATGTCCTTCATGCCGGATTGGAACGCCTTTGCCGGAAATCCCTTCTAGGATGATCCTATAGGTACTTTCCAAATCCGCATTCGAAAAAACGAACTCGGTTTTACCTTCATTATCCGTTTGTATATTCGGATTCCAATAAAGGGTTTTCCTAGTGTCTGTTCCCTGTATATATTTACGACCTGCATTATTGTACCTCGGAGCATAGAATTGCCGTGAATGATGGAAATATCCTGCGGTTTGCAAACCTTGGATATACATTTGGGGAATGCCGGTTGACGCTGTGGTACTGAATGTGTAGTGGGCCTGATTAGGAACCGCCGGGCGGTATATGCCGGCTACAGGGGCTCTCATCGCATCTGCCGGAGCAACACCTTTGGCATCCATCAAAGCAGGTTCATCCATGATGACAACCACTTCGTTAAGCGCCATGACTTTTCCGGCTGCCATTTCATCAGCCATCATGAATTTGTCACCAGCAACTTCCTTTTTTTCTGCTTGTGCAATAATTACTCCATCAGCATCAGCAAAATCATCCTGTTCCATTTGTTGTTCTTCTACTTCTACCATTGCCACCTCCTGTCTTAGGTCTTCTACGGCATCTACTGCGGCGAACACTTTGTTCTTCCTCAATCGATCCTTTGCTTGCTCCCGATTTCTTAATTGGGATTCCAAAATGCTTTTTACAGCATACTGATGAATGGTTTGGGTGGCCTTGAATCCTCTATGACGGGCATGTACGGTCAATGGAACGGAAACATTGGTAAAGGCGAAAATTCCGTTCTTATCCGTTTTGGCCATTTGTTTGTGGCCATCTGTCCAAACCCTGATCCCGGAAAGAGGCTTCCCATCGACAAGAAGTTTACCCATGACGGATAATTCATCGGCTTGGTGTTGTATCGTCTTTTTCCAATCCGATTCGGATTTCGTTAGGATATCCTTCCAGGTAAATCTCCTCCAACCATGGGTCAACATCACATAATCGATGGCTTCATCTGCCTTTTCTTCATTATCATCAAAATAAAAATTGGGTTCTTCAACGGTTCCTTTCAAATCCGAAGACATCAGGAGACAGGATAGGATGTTGTCCTGCTTGTCATCTGCGAAAATGAAGTTCCTGTCATCTACAACGGCCATTGAAAAATCTCCTTCCACACCTTTTCCGGTTTCATCGGTGATGGTTAGGTTGATTTTTACGTCTTCCCTCGGAAAATATTTCGATTGATCTGTTTTGATATCGATATTGAGTGTTCTGTGCTTATTCACAAAAACCAACCTTTCACACTGGGGTAGATTCGATTGATCCAATAGGGTCAATTGTAGAATCCCCATACCCATTTTGTCTATGGGCAGTGTTAGTTTGTTTTCTCCTTTTTTGACGACGAAAGGAATGATCTGTTCTAGTTTTTTCCCTATTCGGGCCAATACGTTCACTTGTTGATCCTTTGGAGAAAAAATGGAGAGTGTCAATTTGTTTTTTTCTTGCTCAATAACCCTTAAACCGTATGAGTTGGTTTGGATATCCGGGAGGGAATATGATTTGGAAATTCCGGCAGGTTTGGTAATTTTTATCAAGTATTTATCCGATAATTTAGGACTGAATTCAAAGGCTCCCATTCCTTGGTGGAAACTTTTGAAATCAAGGATTTTATGTCCTGAATTATCCTGAAGGTATCCGGAAATATCTGCCGGTTTTCCGAATTCATCCAAGGCTTTGAATGCTAACTTGTTGGTGATGCCATCAATCAAATCACCTCCTTCTGCAAAGAATTGTATATCGATATTGTTGAGTACAATCGGCACGGAACGACTGATGGATTCGGTACTGCCTTCATGGGCAATCAACAAATTGAGCAGCCCGTCATTGGTTATCAAATCAGCAGGCAGTTTGAAATTGATGTCGGCATTTCCTTCTCGGTCAGTTTGAGCGTCGAATTCTTTGACTTTCTTTCCTCCCAAACTGAGGATCGCCTTTATCTTTTTATTGATGAGGGGTAAATCGTCTTTCGTTCTAACGTTGAGTTGAGCTTCGACTATTTCTCCTGCTCCATAGGCTTCTTTTTTATAATCCAATTTAAGCAGGAGATTGGGTAGGACTACGGATTGTAAGGTGATTTCCTTTTCAAAGAAATAGTTTTCTTCCCCTTGGTTCTTCATCCATTCGGTATAAGCTCTTATTTTGTAGAGACCTCCCGGAGCATTGGTTGGAAAATCGAATTCTCCAAAGTAAATATCATTGGTTCTCGCAATCGGGAGTTTTCTTTCAACATTCCCTTTAGGGTTGATCAATTCAACATAAAGTACGGAACTGATAGGGCTTTTCATCAATGAGGCATCTGTCAGATATGCTTTGAACCAAAGTGTTTCTCCCGGAGAATATAAAGTCCTATCGGTATGGACATAGATTTTTTCTTCAGGAACAATGTCGTTACATTTTTCAAATGCGTTTCGGACGGTTTGTTCTTGTGCGGCTAGTTGTAATATGGTTGTAAGGGCAATAAAGAATAATATTACTTTTTTCATAAATCCTAATTTTCATCTTTGGTTGTATATCCCCTTTGATGAAACGAAATCAGGAATGGTTGTGTGTTGGAACTGATTTGTAAATTAAATTTTATTCGTATTCAATAATTCTTCCAATGCGGAATGTATTTTAGGAAACTTGAATTCGAACCCGGCCGACATGATTTTCTTACATGAAATATGGTTGCTGTTGAGAACAACATCTGCCATTTCTCCCAATGCAATCCTCAAACCGAAACTGGGAACAGGAGCCATCAGATAGGGTTTCCCTTTAACATCTTTTATGGCATAAGCCATTTCCTTTATGCTGACGGGGTGGGGGGCAACTGCATTGTAAAATCCTTGCATTTTTTCATTATTTAAAGCATGTATGAACATCCTACTTACATCTTCAATATGTATCCATGAATAAATCTGTTCTCCATCTCCAAACCAATTCCCTACACCTAATTTGAAAGGCATCAGGATCTTTTCCAATGCTCCTCCTTCCATACTCAGTACGATTCCGATTCTAAGACCGACTGTCCTTGTTCCTGTTTGGGCAACCTTGCCTATGGCTTGTTCCCATTGATGAGTACATTCCGCAAGGAATCCCGCTCCCGTTTTATTTTCCTCATTTATAATTTTCTTTTCTGTGTTGCCATATATTCCGATAGCAGATGCAGAAATATAAGCCTTAGGGTTGAGCTTGCCGTCCCGAATATATTCTTCAAAAACAGTTGCCCCCTTGACTCTACTATCAATAATGGATTTTTTTCGAGAATCCGACCATCTTTTATCAGCAACGCCGGTTCCTGCGAGATTGATGATATAATCTATGTCATGCATTGAATCCATATCAATAAGGCCTTCTTCGGGATTCCATCTGTAGGTGGTGAACGCTGAATCGGGCCGAAGCCGCCGACTGAGGTGAAGGATCTCATCTCCTTGTTCTTTGAGTAATCGACTAAGGTGTTTTCCAACCAAACCCGTTCCTCCTGCTATAAGTATCTTAGCCATATGAATCTATAATTTCCTTACTTGTCCAACGATATTTATAATGCAAATCAAGCCATTTGGTTGTTGTCTAGCCAATATCTAAGCACAATTCTTAAAATAATGCTGAAATCTCACTATTATTACGCTTTATTCTTATTTATCATAACAGTTCATTCATTACAATCATTAAAATTATCATATAAAATGTTGAAAAAAAGATTGACGAATCCATCGATATTGTTTTTCTACCTTTTCCTAGGATTGGGAATCATGTTAGGTAGCTGTACTTCTGAAGATCCCGGTAACGGAGGCGGCGGAGAAAACGGAGGAGGAGATGAATTGAATATTGAAGGTAATCTTCCTGCACTTTCCTTGGATGAGGCCGCACTCAAAACGGCTGACAGGGTACGTGTTCATTCTTTGGGGGATGTACAGCATTTGAACTTTATGACTGCTACGGATGCCCAAAGTACGGAGATGGGATACCAAACCCATCAATATCTTTATCAACTGCATCCTAAAACCTATGAATATACACCCGTGTTGGCTAAGCAAAGAGCAACAGTAACGGAAAAAGACGGAAAGGTGATCATGGATTTTGAAATCCGTCCCGAGGCAAAATGGGATAATGGTACTCCTATTACTGCCGAAGATATTATTTATTCCCTCAAATTGGTTTTCACCCCGGATGTGGAAACCGTAGATAGATTGAAACCCTACTTGGACTATATCGAAGATATTGTAGTAGATAAGGATAATCCTAAGAAATTTACGGTTTATTGTAAAGAGCCTTACATGAGTGTGGAGACGTCCATCTGTACCAATCTGGTTATCATGCCAAGTTATGTGTATGATCCCAAAGGCGTTATGAAAGGATACAAATTAAAAGATTTGTTGGATGAAACCAAATCCAAGAAATTCGCAAGTGATGCCAAATTGAAAGAATATGCTAAATTCTTCAATTCGGATCAATTCAAATTTGATGTTCAGGCAGGTTCGGGACCTTATGCATTCTCCAAATGGGATACTAATGAGAGGATTGTCCTGAAACGTAAGGAAAACTGGTGGGGTGATAAAGTTAAGGAACCTAATAACCCCTGGTTCCAAGCCCATCCAAAAGAAGTCGTATATACAACGGTTACCGATTTGACAACGGCGGTTGTTGCCCTTAAAGGACAGAGTTTGGATGCTATGAAATCTGTTCCTAATAAACAGTTTGTTCAGGATTTGGCGGAAAGCAATGATTTTAAAGGCAAGTACGGTTTATTTACACCTCCGTATTTTGCATACGATTATATCGGAATCAATACCCGTGATCCTAGATTGGCCGATGTCAATGTAAGGAAAGCAATGGCTCATGCGATGAATGTCAAGCAGTTGGTTAAAACGGAATTATATGGTTTAGGTGATCAGATGGTGAATATCATACATCCGTTATTCAAAGGGCGTTTCAATGATAAGATTAAACCATATGCTTATAATTTGGGTAAGGCCAAAGCATTATTGGAAGAAGCCGGCTGGAAAGATAGTGATGGCAATGGGATTTTGGATAAGGAAATTGATGGTGAGTTGGAAGAATTGAAATTCAAGATATATACCAATAATGGAAACGACAGAAGGAAATCATCTGCTATCATTTTCAAAGACGGTCTTTCCAAATTAGGGATTGAATTGGATATCAGAATCCTTGAGTGGGCTACTTTCCTGGATAAGACACAGAAAAAGGATTTTGATTTGTATATAGGTGGTTGGGCTGCTTCTCCCGTAGAAAGTGATCCAGCACAGATTTGGCATACGGACTCCTATAAGGACGGTTCGAATTATGTAGGTTTCGGAACTCCCGAAACAGATGCTCTTATCGATAATTTGCGTAAAACGGTAAATAATGCGGAACGATTCGAACTGTACAAAAAACTTCAACAGGAAATCCATGACCAAGTACCTTATATATTCTTGGTGGTTCAGAAGAACCGTGTGGTCTTAAGTCGTAAATATGATAATATCTACGGTTCCGGACTCCGTTCCGGTTTCCTACCTAACGGATTCAGTCCAGTTAATGCGGTTACACAATAAAAGATTAGACACCTAATTCATGCCAAGTGGGACTTTTCCCACTTGGTTGGATTTGCCTATATGACATATACTTAGACTACAGATATGTTCAGATATATACTCAAGCGTATTCTCATATTCATTCCGACCTTGTTGGTGATTTCCCTAGTGATATTCATGTTAGGGGTTTATGCTCCAGGTGATCCGGTAGCCAATCTCATGACGGTAACTTCGGGTGGGGAAAATATGGATGACAAGAAGGCCGGGGAAGAGGCTTACATTAAGAAATGGAAAGAATTGGGCATGGATTTACCCGTGTTCTATTTTACTATTTCATCCCAGGCCGATTGTGATACCTTATATAAAATCCACAGGAAAGCCCATAGGGAAACTTTGGCTGCACTCACCGAACAGCATGGGAATTGGAACGAAGTGGATCGGTATTATAAACGACTCCAGAAATTCGAAAACACCGTTTTGGATTTCGTCCCCGATTCCGTTAGTACCAAATCATGGGGGCGTCTAAGGGATAATACAGGTAATCTCTATTATCAAAGCAAATCAAGTACCATTGAAAATACCTTTTCAAAATTGGATAGGTATGTTTCGAAAATCAATGATTCACTGAATGTTATCCAACCGGCATTTGCCGCTTTGAAAAATGATTATAATAACATTTCGGCAACGGCGACTACTTGGAAAAACTATGTTCCTTCTTTCAATTGGTACGGCTTGAATAACCGTTATCATAAATGGATTACACGTTTTGCCAGATTCGATTTCGGGATTTCATACCAGGATAGGAAACCCATCGCCAAGAAAATCGGAGATAATATTTTCTGGACAATGCTTATCAGTATCATCTCCATTATCCTGACTTATATTCTAGCAGTACCATTGGGTGTTTTTTCTGCCATTAAAAAGGGAACTACGGCAGACAGTATTACGACCACCTTCCTTTTTATTTTGTATTCATTACCTAATTTCTGGATTGCTACCTTATTGATTATCTTTTTATGTAATCCCCAATACCTGCATTGGTTCCCGGCTTTCGGGGTAGGAACTGAAGCTGCCGAAGGTAAATCATTCTTCGCTGCCTTGGGCATTCGTATTCACCACCTGATACTTCCACTTTTCTGTTGGACTTATGGTTCTCTTGCATTCCTGTCAAGACAAATGCGTGGAGGTATGTTGGGGATCCTCCGTCAGGATTATATTAGAACGGCAAGGGCCAAAGGTTTACCGGAAAATAAGGTAATCTGGAAACATGCATTTAGGAATTCACTCTTGCCGGTAATTACAATTTTTGCCAATATATTTCCTTTGATGATTTCCGGTTCGGTCGTCATCGAAGTGATTTTTACGATTCCGGGCATGGGTAGGATGCTTGTCGATGCAATGGTCGCACAGGATTTTCCTGTTGTATTTACTATTGTAATGATGGTGGCTGCCTTGACGATGATAGGCTATCTGATTGCAGATATCCTCTATGCATTCGTCGATCCCAGGATTACCTATAGTAGTAAGAAATAAAACGTTTTAAATAACTTTTTTTATCGACAATTAACCGAATATCTGTTTAAAGGAAAATCATGTTATTTAAAAAGAAAAAACAAGAACAAGCCAACGAAGGAGAATTGCCTCAGAGTTATTGGTCTTATGTGAAAAGACAATTCCGTAAGAACAAACGGGCGTTGTATTCCATGTACCTCATTATTTTTCTGGCGTTCATTGCCCTTTTCGCTGATTTCATTGCTAATGATAAACCATTGATGTGCAAGTATGAAGGCAGTACGTATTTTCCTGTTTTCAGGGAATATGGAGTAAAAACGGGACTCATGAATTGGCAGGAGGAATTCCTTATGGCCGAATGGTACGAGTTAGAGTATGATTGGGCGGTTTGGCCGCCTATTCCTTATAAGAATACAACCATTGATTATATGAATGCTCCCTTTGTCGGACCGTTCGATAAGCAGGACATCAAATCGGCACGATGGAGACACCTCCTCGGTACGAATAAATTGGGGAATGATGTCATGGCTTGTATGATTCATGGTACACGGATTGCATTCCTAGTAGGCATCGTATCAATGGGTATTGCCTTTGTCATAGGTGTGCTTCTTGGAGCGATGGCCGGATTTTTCGGCGATGATCAACTGAAAATGTCAAGAGGGCGGATTCTGATGAATCTCATTGCCATTCCTTTGTCTATCTTTTATTTTGGTGTGTTTTTCGGTAAATCATTGATTCTGGCCTTATTGGCATTTCTAGCCGTATTCGCCATTGCGAACCTACTTGGGAAATTATTCGATTTTATTCCTTTCTTTAAGGATAAGGTCAATGTTCCAATGGATATTATCATTACTCGTTTTATAGAAGTAGTGGTTTCCGTTCCTGTATTGATTCTGGTATTGTCTGTCGTTGCTGTATTTCCTCCCTCCATTTTCTTGGTCATGGGGGTTATCGGCTTGGTAAGATGGACGGGGATTGCAAGATTTATCCGTGCCGAATTATTAAGGGTAAGAAGTTTGGAATATGTAGAAGCGGCCTATGCTTTGGGATACCCCCGATGGAGGATTTTGTTGAAACATGCCATTCCGAATGCTTTGGCACCGGTATTCATTGCTGTGGCATTCGGTATTGCTGCTGCGATCCTTATCGAGTCATTCCTTTCTTTCCTCGGGTTCGGAATTCCAATTGAATTAAATACTTGGGGACAATTATTGACACAATCACGTCAGGCACCCGAGGCATGGTGGTTGGCAATTTTTCCCGGCTTTGCCATATTCATCACGGTTACCCTGTTCAACTTGATCGGAGAGGGACTTACAGATGCAATCGATCCAAGGTTGAAACAATAAGAGATATTCAAAATGAAGAAAACTAAACCCTGCTACTTGTTCAAGTAGCAGGGTTTAGTAATTTATTATCCATAATAAGAACGAATCAACGTCCCATATTCTTTGGAAACAAGCCGGATTTGGCCTTCTTCTTTTTGAAATTCCCATCCTTATCTGACTTCACATGAGCCTTTTCATTGATGGCGCATCCAGTCTTTTTAGTACACGAATAGGTACTTGTAATGAATAAGGAGAGTAGGATAATTACGCCAAACTGGTAGATTCTTTTCTTCATGAAGAACGATTTATTGAGTTCGATAGGCACAAGTTATGACTAAATTGTCTAACAAACAATCCTATTTAAACCCAAATATTGCTGAAAACCCTATAAATACTAATGTTTTGGTATATTTATATGACGAAAAACTTGATTTTACATATCCAAGCAACTATTTTTGTCGCACTTAGTTCAATACATAAATTAAAACCTAAATCATGAACAAAGGAGATTTAATCAATGCTATCGCCGAAGACGCGGATTTGTCAAAAGCTAAAGCAGGAGAAGCCTTGGATGCTATGTTAGAAGCCATTACCGATGCGCTTAAAAAAGGAGATAAGGTATCTCTGATAGGGTTCGGAACATTTTCTGTTTCTAGGAGAGCTGCCCGTGATGGCCACAACCCGGCAACAGGGAAGAAAATCAAGATTCCTGCAAAGAATGTTGCTAAGTTCAAACCCGGTGCTAAGCTGAAAGAAGAGATCGAATAACTTTTACCTTAAAGGTATTCTTTAAATTAAAGCGGCGTCCGGTATCTGGATGCCGCTTTCCTTTTGATTAAGAGCTTATTCGGGTTGAACACTTTAGAGTGAAAACCACTTGTTTTCTTCTGAATACGCTCCAAGATATATTGAAATGGACAAAGTAAGAATAGATAAATGGCTTTGGAGTGTCCGGATTTTCAAATCAAGGACAATCGCCACGGACGCCTGTAAAAGTAATAAGGTTGGAATAGGGGAGGAAAAAGTAAAGCCATCCCACATGGTATGTGTGGATGATATTGTACAGGTGAAGAAGGAAGGATATGATTTGACGTTTAAGGTGCTGAAGTTAATAGATAAGAGAGTGGGTCCCCCTATCGCTGTAGAATGTTATGAGAATTTGACACCGGAAGAAGAAATGAATAAGCACAAGGATTGGTACATTGGTAAGGCTTCTGCCGAAAAACGTGAAAAAGGAACCGGTCGTCCTACAAAAAGGGAACGGAGAAAACTAGATGATTTCAAAGATGATTTTTAGAACATTTTCTTCATTCCTACATCATGGATGATTACTTCTTTTTATCTTGTCGTCCCGTAGGGGAATCCTATCATTCTTTTCATCTCTTCAAATCTTAAACAAGTGAAAGCCAATAAAAAATTGAGTACGAAAGCTGCGGATAACATCCGCATCCTTGCTGCTTCCATGGTTGAAAAAGCAAAGTCAGGCCACCCGGGTGGCCCAATGGGAGGAGCAGATTTCGTGCATGTCCTTTATTCCGAGTTCTTGAAGTACGACCCTAGTGATATGTCATGGTTCGCAAGGGATAGGTTCTATTTGGATGCGGGACATATGTCGGCCATGTTATATGGTGTCCAAACCCTTTTGGGCAATTATTCCATAAATGATATCAAAGACTTCCGTCAATGGGGCAGCCCGACACCCGGACATCCCGAATTGGATATTGAAAGAGGTATTGAAAATACTTCCGGACCATTGGGCTTGGGGCATGCATTCGGAATAGGTTCTGCCATAGCCGAGCGGTTCCTTGTTGCCCGTTTTGGGAAAGTGGCCGAACATAAAACCTATATCTACATCTCAGACGGGGGAGTGCAGGAAGAAATTTCCCAAGGAGCCGGAAGGATTGCCGGATTTTTAGGCTTGGGACAGATCGTGATGTTTTATGATGCCAACGATATCCAATTATCTACCGAAGTGGATGTCGTTACGGCAGAGGATACAGCAAAAAAATACGAAGCATGGGATTGGCATGTAATGACCATAGATGGAAATGATCACGATGCTATCAGGAAAGCGATAAAGGCCGGAAATGCGGAAAAATCAAAACCGACTTTAATTATCGGTAAAACGGTAATGGGCAAAGGTGTTTCTATGGAGGACGGAAGTTCCTATGAAGGCAAAGTAGAACTACATGGCAAACCATTGAGTAAATCTTCTGCTTCTTTTGAAAAAACGATTTCGGGCTTGGGAGGAGATCCTGAAAATCCGTTTAAAATATTTCCTGATGTAAAAGCATTTTATAAAAAAGTAGTTGCAGAGAACAAAGCGGCAGCTAGGAAAAGAAAAACCGCCTATAGGAATTGGGCGAAGAAAAAGCCGGCATTACATCAAAAACTGCAGGTATTCCTTTCCGGAAATATTCCTGAATTGGATTGGAAGTCCATTGAGCAAAAAGAAATGGATGCCACAAGAAATGCTTCTGCCAATGTAATGTCTTTCCTTGCAGGTAAAGTTGAAAATCTGGTCATTTCTTCTGCTGATTTATGTAATTCGGATAAGACGGAAGCTTATCTTAAAAAGACAAAGGAATTCAAAAGAGGAGATTTTTCCGGCCATTTCCTTCAGGCAGGAGTGGCCGAATTAAGTATGGCTGCAATTATGATTGGAATGGGATTGCATGGAGGTGTCATACCTGCCTGTGCAACCTTCTTTTCTTTTTCCGATTACCAAAAACCGGCTATCCGTGTTGCGGCCTTGATGGAACAACCTACCATTTTTATTTGGACGCATGATGCCTTCAGGGTAGGAGAGGATGGGCCTACCCACCAACCTGTGGAACAGGAAGCACAAATTCGATTATTGGAACAATTACAAAACCATTCTCATCAAAACAGCTTCTTAGCGTTAAGGCCTGCGGATGGACACGAAACCACAGTGGCATGGAAAATGGCATTGGAAAACAAATCCGCTCCAACCGGTTTGATACTTTCCAGACAGCCTGTAAAACAGCTGCCCGGTAGAAGTAGGAAGACCAAAGCTAAAAATGCAGCTAAGGGGGCCTATATCGTTCAGGATTGTGAAGGAACTCCGGATGTTATTCTTGTAGCCAATGGCTCGGAAGTAGCGACCCTCATAGAGGGAGCCGAGTTATTGGAATCCAAGAAAAAAATGAAAGTCAGGGTTGTTTCCGTACCGTCCGAAGGATTGTTTAATAATCAATCGAAAGCATACCGTAATAAAATATTGCCCACAGGAATCAGGAAATTCGGATTGACAGCCGGTTTGCCCGTAACGATGCAAGGACTTGTAGGGGCGGACGGAAAAGTCTTCGGGATGAACCATTTCGGATATTCTGCACCTTATAAAGTCTTAGATGAAAAATTCGGCTTTACCGGAGCGAATGTTTATAAGGAAGTATTGAAATTTTTGAAAAAATCAAAACATCACCTTTTCACTTTGCCGCAAAGGTGATGTTTTTTTCTAGGAAAAGGATAGTATCTTGGGCAAGTTAAATGCCTGGTGGTTTCTGGACATATTATATTTCAATATTTTTTGAATGATATAAGGAATCAGACAACTACCCAAAAGAAAAATGGTCTATTGATTATAGCTTAATTTTCTAAATAG
>JAHDFN010000053.1 GCA_020628145.1 Saprospiraceae bacterium
CCAAAGAATCTTTTCCTATTTCAACATCAGCAGTAATCTCTTCTTGTATTTCCCTGAATTCAATTCCTTTCAGTTTATCAATCCACTTATCTCTTTCTTGGAAAAATTCTTCTTTGTCCGCTTCCGGGATCGGATCGGGAGGAGGTAGGTTTTCCCTTCTGGGATCAACCTGTTTGCCATTTTTCCAGAAACGGTAGCAAACATGCGGGCCGGTAGCTAGTCCCGTAGATCCCACATAACCGATAACCTGCCCCTGTTTTACCCTTGTACCCTTATTGACTCCTTTTTTGAATTTGGACATGTGCAAATATTGGGTAGAATAAGTTTCATCATGTTTGATTTTAACGAAGTTACCATTTCCTCTCGTCCTGGATCTCTTAATAACCGTGCCATCGGCAGTAGCCAGAATAGGTGTTCCGGTAGGTGCTGCAAAATCCGTCCCCAAATGTGCCTTTACCCGCTTAAGAACCGGATGGAACCTTCTAGGATTATAGCGTGAAGAAATCCGGGCATATTTTACCGGTGCCTTCAGGAAATTCTTTTTCATCGGACGGCCTTCGGGATCAAAGAAACCATCATAATTATCATTCCGGAACCGGATGGCGTAATAATCATTCCCATCCTGGAAGAAATGGGCGGCAATCAACTTGCCAACGCCGACCCTTTCCCCTTCTATCCAATCTTCTTCAAAAATCATCCGGAATTTATCTCCTTTCTGGACATGATGGAAATCGACAGACCATTGTAGGGCATCTTCCATATTCGCAGCAATGGATTGCACCATGGAAGGAGCGATGTCATCACTTCCGACAATTGCGTTCCAAAGAGAGGATTCTATTACCCCTGAAGAAGTAACTACTTTCTTATCTACTTTCTTCTTCACTTCGGTAACACTCATCGTATCCCTCAAATCATACCTGATGTACTTATAAGGATTGGGTTCGTAAAAGAAATACTCCACTTTCCCTGTCTCCTTATTTTTCAATACCGAATATTTTTTACCGGGGATGAGATAAGGCGTATTCTCCAAATGTTTTTCCTTTTTAGCCAGTATGTCAATATCATAGGCACTCACCCCATGTTTATCCAAGATAAGGGAAAGCAAATCCTTTCTGCTAACCTTATCCTCTATCACCTCATGGTAATTAAGGATCATACCGTATTTTTCAATAATATCCGGCCGATGGAAAGCACCTATGCCATCAACAGCAGAAGATGCATTGATTTTGGCAGATGTCGTACCCAGAACTTTGGAAAAAGAGGAATCAGATTGATGATGATTGGAAAGGAAAGCAATAATTACTATTGCGGCCATCCCTATGGAACAGCCTAATATCTTAAGATTATCCAATGAAGTAAAAATCTGAATCAGTTTAGGAGAAGCCTTCGGTTCACTCACACTCAAAACGGGTTAATTGGTTTACAAATTTAGTTGGTAAGCCCGAATATAATGAAAGTGCCTTTAAATCCTTATTAAATGGCTATTCTGTGTTAAAAATTAACATATACGCCAAATGCAACATATGAATTTTACCAGTCCTGAAGATCCACTTCTATGGTTACTTCCGGTTCATTGACGACAAAGGAACATTTCTTGAAAGAAGGCTTGGACCATTTGGCCCGGGGGTTATTGGAAAAACCGTAAGGTTCCTTCGGAATCCATGTTCTGAAATCCATTTTGCCATTACCATTTTCATCATGGTAAAGTGAAAAACCATAAGTACCATATGCTACATCCTCAAAAGTATAAGTCATCGAAGGAGAATCGGTACAACTGATGATATCTTCCCGGTATTGGCCGGTATCTTCCAACCAATATTTGGCCTGATCATAAAGCCCCAGTTCTATTTTCCCTTCCGGCTTTTCTATATTCTTGATAATAACAGTTACTGTTGATTGGGAAAAACAGATTGAAATCCCAAGTATGGTAAAGGTAGCAACCAATAGGATCTTGAATAAGATTTGCATTTTCATCATTGGATTGATATTTATCCCTTTCAGGAATTCAATACTATAACAGTACAATTATATGGAATAGAAGTTGCTTTGCTATGATTTTTAACCCGATGATAACTAAATTAGTATCATTTTAGCGTTTATTAGGAAACTGACACATATCTTATGGCTAGCGGCAACCGGATCCTACTTGTTTTTTTCCTAATCTCCTCCATCGGTTGGGTTGCATGTCATCCGAAAAATTTCAAAGTGGATAGCCTTCCGGCAGAAACCGTTTCAATCCTTAGGTTGGAAACATCCGATATTAGCGAAAACCTATCCCCTTTTTCTACTAAGAATGATGAAATTGTAATCTGGATACATAATTATGATATACAAAACACAGCGATAGTAGAAACCTTCAGGAGTCCAACCCTTGAATTCGATGATTCGAATCCAATCCGAGAAATCCAAAAAGGCATAGGCAATTCAGGAATACACATCATCACATTGGTAGAATTGGATGAATACGATTCTCAAGCATCAGTTGCAGACAAATTGTTATCATATTACCAAGAAGGGAACATAGGAGATAAAATCAATTGGCCTGAAGTCGATAGCCTATTGGCGGATGATGACTATCTTGGAAGGCAGGTTATCAAATCAGAAGATATTCGAAAAGATAAAATGCTGACGGTTCGATTCAAGGGTAGTCATTTGTTTGACAAATACGATTATAAACTCATCCTAAAAGGAAGATAGGCCATGAAAGATAATATGATAGAAAGGTATGATACCTCTTACAAATTCAAGGACTGTCGAGTTCGTTGGTTCCTGATGGGTATTCTGGCTATCGGTCTGAAGTTTTTTTCTGCCCAAGAACCCATTTTGATCGAGCATCTTTATTCTAATGGGCTTTTCCAATGGATCAGAAAATTTTCAGATGTGACTATCGGTCGTTTGGAATTCCCTTTTATTTATATCGCTGTTCCTCTCATGTTGATGAGGATTGCCTGGGAATATTTCAAAACCCTACGCCCGGGAACGGGTTGTTTCGGACGAATGGCCAATTTCATTTTTACGACATTGGCTTCTGTCATGTGGTTGGTTTTCTGGTTTACCTTACTTTGGGGCTTGAATTATAACCGCCCTCCTATTGAATCGAAACTAGAATTAAGGGATATACCCATTTCGTCCGAATATCTGAAAGAAGAATTGATAAAAAGAGGGCATGTCCTAGAACAAACAAGAGCCTCACTTTTGGATGATTCACAATCCATATCAGCAAGGCAATTTCCTGAAAATTTAGAAGATATCGTTAGGAACGATTTGGAAAAAGCAATGGAATCCATCGGATATATTCCGGATGGGAATGTAAGAATCCGTCATTTACCTGCCGGCTCATTGCTTCGGATAAGTACTGCCGGCTTCTATTTCCCCTATACGGGAGAGGGGCATATCGACAAGGGTTTACATCCCATACAAGTTCCTTTCACCATGGCTCATGAGATGGCTCATGGTTATGGTATCGGCGATGAAGGCACTTGTAATTTCCTGGCCTATGCTGCTTGTAGGAACAGTACTAATCCTGTTGTTAGATATTCAGGACAAATGGCCTTCTGGAGATACTTAGCCATTGATTATCAAAGGAATCCAAAATTAAAAGCTGATTATCAGGCTTTCAGGAAGGCTTTGGACAGCGGTATTGTAAAAGACCTGGATGAAATCAATGAAAACCTTTCTAAGTATCCGGATATTTTTCCCCGACTGAGGCATACGACCTATGATGCCTATCTGAAAGCCCAGGGAGTGGATAAAGGCATCGACAGTTATGGCGAGGTAGTAGGTTTGGTCTTGTCCTGGGAAAAAGAAGACTGATTCATTTTGTCGGATAAAAATTGTCCTATTTATAAATTCCGGTTATATTTGGTATGAGAGAGATGGATTTCGGTAACCACTTCATTGTGATTACCCTAAACCTATATAAACGACACACAAACGCTGAGAGAGTGAAAAGTATCCAATTAAAAAACGACGCTAATGCGCAAGCATTGGTAGATGATGACGTGTATCAATTCTTATCTACGGATAAGTATTATGTCAAACTGAATTTCCTACAAAAATTACGCAAGCATTCCAGCGGATGCGTTTTTTTCCAACGTTCCTACAAAATCGGAGAAGGGCAATACAAATCCGAGACCATTTATCTGCACCGCCTTGTTGCTGAACTATTCCTTTCAAAAAAGAAAGGCGATAGCCATGATCTGGTAAGTTTCAAGAACAAAAACAAACTGGATTGTCAAAAGGAAAATCTGGTTTGGCGAAGTCGGGCGGAAGCCAGTAGATTGAGAAAGGTCAAAAGCAAAACGGGATACATGGGAGTGTATCATGAAAATCAAAAATTCAGAGCTGTCATTTCATATCAGGGTAAATCCATCCATATTGGTATGTTTAACAATCTGTATGAAGCGGCCAAAGCCTATAACCGTAAATCCTGGGAGCTGTATGGCCATATGGGTATCCAGAATAAAATCCCTAAGGAATTCCGATGATTGGATGTGATGACGGGAATAACCTTCGGGTTGTAAGACATTTTTAAGAAAGCTTATAGACAAGTATGGAAATTATTTTTAATTTCCACGCTATGACCATTCGTGATGCATACGGGAAAATCCAAACGGCTGTTTTGGACAAATACGGTGAAAGGGAAAGCCATAATATTACCAGGATCATCTTTTCCGATATTTATGGGATAAATAATTTTATGAGGGAAGATATTTTCCCCGGACTTCCGGAAGGATTGAATCAAATCATAAAAAGGCTGCTCGATTCGGAGCCGGTCCAATACATTACCGAAAAATCTTTTTTCTTTGGATATGAATTCATTGTCAATCCGGCAGTTCTTATTCCCCGGCCGGAAACGGAAGAACTTGTGGATTTGATCATAAGGGATCATCAAGATTCCAATCCTAGCATTTTGGATATTGGAACCGGTTCCGGCTGTATTCCGATTTCATTAAAAAAGAAAATACCCGACTCCATTATCCATGCTTCAGATATAAGTGCTGCGGCATTGGATATTGCCAAAAAAAATGCAATAAAAAATCAAATAGAAATCCATTTCTACGAAAACAATATTCTGGACAAATCAGATTGGGGACAATTACCCCTCATTGATATTATTGTAAGCAACCCGCCCTATATTGATGAAAAGGAAAAAAATGTGATGGAAAAAAACGTTTTGGAATGGGAGCCTCATCTGGCTTTGTTTTCAAAAGAAGGGCCATTATGCTTTTATGATGTCATCAGTGATTTTGCGTTGGAACATTTAAATGAGAATGGGGCAATATATTTTGAGATCAACGAATTCCATTCCGAAGGGATTTCCGATATATTGGAGCGTAAGCATTTCAAAAACGTTGAAATCATCAAAGATCTCCAACAAAAAGAAAGGATAATAAAAGCGATGGTCTAACCTCCGGCTTTTTTTGTTTTGCCATATCCTTTTTCCTTTAATAAATCCACAACCTTGTCCCTGTGATTTCCCTGAATTAGAATTTCGCCGTCTTTTACCGATCCTCCTACCCCACATTTGGATTTGAGGAATTTACCCAATGCCTTCAAATCATCATCCGTGCCTTCGAAACCGGTAATCAATGTCACTTCCTTTCCTTTTCTTTTTTTGCGATCAATAAAAACACGTAGGTTCTGTTTTTCGGGAGCCAACGATTCTTCCATTTCGGAATCATCCTGATCGAAAAATTCGAAATCGGGATCTGTGGAAAAGAAAAATCCGTTTTTACTATTTTTATTTTTTTTCGACATGATGGACAGCGATCAACTTTTTTTGGTTGTCTTCTTTTTCTTCTTCTTGGCAAAAGCTTCCGGCATTTCTGCCTCGATAAGTTTCTTCACTTCCTCTAAAGTCAATTCCTTCGCCTCTTCGGATGTCATCCTTTTATCATCCTTGTTTTTAGGCAGTTTTATAGACTTTTTCTTGAAACGGATAAAGGGGCCCCACCGTCCGTTTTCAACGGCAATTTTCTCATCCGGCCACTGATGGATATACCGATTGGCTTCCTTTTCTTTTTTGGCTTCAATCAGTTCAATCATTTCCTCTTTGGTCAGATTTTCCGGGTCAAACCGACGGGGGATATTGATGAACATTCCATTCCACTTGATAAATGGGCCGAAGCGGCCTTTTCCTTTGGTCACGTCCAAGCCCTGATAAGTCATGACCGGTGCATCCGCTTTTCTTTTTTCATGGATCAATTCAAGTGACCGTTCGAAAGAAATCGTAAATGGATCTTCATCTCGTGGAATAGAAATGAAAACATCGTTATGTTTTACATAAGGGCCGAAACGCCCCATCCCGACCGTTACTTCCAAGTCTTCGAATTTTCCGAGGGTACGAGGTAATTGAAACAAATCAACCACGTCTTCCAACTGGACGGTATTCATCGATTGTCCGGCTTTTAGGTTGGCATATTGGGGTTTTTCCCCTTCAGCCAATTCATCCTGTGTCCCGATTTGGGCTACCGGCCCGAAACGGGACATTCTAACAAGGATCGTCCTTCCGGTTTCTTCATCTTTCCCTAGTATTCTTTCTCCTGTGGCCCTTTCTGCATTCTCTATCGTATCTTCAACTGTGGCATGGAACGGATTATAGAAAGAAGTTAGCATATCACCCCATTCTTCTTTTCCTTGTGCAATATCATCGAATTGTTTTTCGATATCGGCGGTAAAGGAATAGGTCATGACCTGATTGAAATGTTCATCCAGGAAATCACAGACCAACATCCCCAAATCAGTGGGGAATAATTTATTTTTGGCCACACCCGTATTTTCGGTTTGGGTCTTCGATTCCAAACCATTCGAATTCAAGATATATTCCTTGTATTCACGTGGAGTACCTTCCGTGCTTTTTTTCTCTACATAACCTCTCGTCTCTTCAGTTATCCTACTGATTGTAGGTGCGTATGTCGATGGGCGGCCGATACCCAATTCTTCCATTTTCTTGACCAAAGACGCTTCAGAGTATCTGGCCGGCGGACGGGTAAATCGTTCACGCCCTACCATTTCAATCATATCCAATTTCTGTCCGATGGACAAGGGAGGTAAAATACCCGAAGAATCCTTATCATCCTCATCATCTTTGGATTCCATATATACTTTAAGGAAGCCATCGAATTTCAAAACTTCTCCGGAAATATTGATTTCGGCAGTGGTTTTTTCCAAAACGGCATCCGACATCTGGCTGGCGACCGTCCTCTTCCAAATCAATTCATACAACTTGACCAAATCCCTATCTCCCTGGACGGATTGGTTATTGGCATATGTGGGTCTGATGGCTTCGTGTGCTTCTTGTGCCTGCTTGGATTTGGATTTATATCTGCGGGTATGCAGATATTCTTCTCCATAACGAGTATCAATTTCATTGGCAATAGCATCCAGGGCGGTTTCACTCAAGTTAGTGGAATCCGTCCTCATATATGTGATATTACCGGCCTCGTATAATTTCTGGGCGGCAATCATCGTCCGTTTTACGGAAAACCCCAATTTCCTAGAAGCTTCCTGTTGTAATGTGGAAGTGGTGAAGGGAGCCGTAGGTTTCCTTTTCAGCGGTTTTTTTGTAATGTCCTTAATTGTAAAATCGGCACCGATACAACGATTGAGAAAATCTTTGGCGGTTGCTTCGTCATCAAATTTAGTGGGCATTTCCGCTTTCAAAACGGCTTTTCTTCCCGAAGCATCTTCCACATTGAAATTGGCGACGACCTTATAAAAAGATTGAGCTTGGAACTTTTGGATTTCCCTTTCCCTTTCCACCAACAACTTAACAGCTACGGATTGTACTCTTCCTGCGGATAGTTTTCCTTTGACTTTCTTCCATAGGATACCCGACAATTCGAATCCTACGAGTCTATCCAAGATTCTACGGGCTTGTTGGGCATCTACCAGTTTCATATCTACGGTTCTGGGGGATGTAATGGCTTTTTGGATAGCCATTTTGGTAATCTCCCTAAAGACGATTCGTTTAGTTGTTTTTTCATCCAAGCCCAAAACCTCACACAAGTGCCAAGAAATAGCTTCTCCTTCCCGGTCTTCATCCGTTGCCAACCAGACTTCTTCCGATTTCTTCACCCAATCCTTCAGTTCCCTTACCACCTTTTTCTTTTCCGGAGATACGATATACTTGGGTTTGAATCCGTTTTCGATATCCACAGCCTTGTTGCCCTTATCCAAATCACGGATATGGCCATAACTTGATTTCACTACGAAATCCTTCCCTAGATATTTTTCTATTGTTTTCGCCTTGGCAGGAGACTCAACGATGAGTAGATTCTTAGCCATCCTTAAATCAAATATTTTAATTAGTTCTGAATGCCTTAATAAGCCCGGATTGATAATCAAACCCGGATTTTGGATTGACAAATGTATAAATAAATCAGGTATGAAGTCAAATAAAACTACATATCGAGATGACAAAGACCTTTATATAATGTATTCAAATGCAGGATAGAACCTGATGATGAGTACATTACAATGGTGTATAAAAATTATTATACATATGAATCGTCATGTCTCCCGATACTTCCGGAAAAGGAAAATCCGGTTACCGAAAGTTCGATAACCGGATTTCTCTACGATAAGGTTCCGTATTAATTCTTTATAAACTGGACTGTCGATTTCGTTCTACCATCGGTAATCAGGTAATAATAATTTCCATTGGGCAGATCGGAAACATCCACTTGGAAACGTTGAAGTCCTTTATCCATTTTTTCTTTAGCTACCACCTTGATACTTCGACCGTTCGCATCGAATAATTCAATCCTGTAATTACCAACCTGCTCCACATCGAATTCGAGTGTATTGGCATTACCCGAAGGATTAGGATAGACCTTCGATTGTAATGTCTGAAGTGTAGGTTCGATTCCTTTTTGTAATTCCATTTGAGGTTTTTCGGTAGGCATCAATAAGAAAGCGGCTTTTTTCATCTTATCGAACTTGGATTTCCATTCATCCTTGCTGTTTCCGGTTTTTGAGTCGGCTTTTTCACAGGCCGCTCCGGGTGCCTTCTTACAACCTTCCTTACCTTTACGTTTGTGGATATCCTTCTTTTTCCTTTGGAATTTATTCCATTGTTGGCGATCCTCTTCAGAAATATATTTATCACGAATGGCTTTCATCTCTTTCCCCCATTTCTCATGGTATTCATCCATATTATTCATGGATTGTGTAATTTCCTTGTCGTATTTCCCAACGATTTCCATTACCGTCTCTAATTCTTCTCTGTTATCCTTCATCAATTTCATCAATCCCATCATGCCTTTCTTATTCATCATCGGATGAGGCTTATGTCCCCCTTTATGGTGATGGGGTTTTCTCATTTCGGCATGGTCACCCTTCTCTGTCCTCTTTGCTTCATGTTCTTTTCTCATCTTCTCCATTTCCGTTTTAACGGTCTCACGTAATTGGGTAACCAATTTCCTATCCTTTCGTTTCATCTGTTTATCCAACTTCGCCCTTTCCTCCTTGACAACCGGAGCGATGTTCTGCTCATGATAAGCCATCAACTCCTTGAACATGGGTTCACGGGTCTCCTTTTTCTTTTCTCTCATTTCTACACGAGCCTTATTCCTATTTTCGATATCGGCTTTCCTTGTGGCATGGATTTCCTCCATTTTTTCCATTTGTTCGGGAGTAAGAATCTCTGCCATTATGGATTTCTTCCTTTCCTTCAGTTCTTCGTATTTTTCTTTCATCTGTTCCCTGTCCATTTCCTCTTCCTTCATAGATTTCATTTCCTCCCTCATCATCTGTTGGACATCACGAATTTCCTTCATCTGTTCATCCGTTAGATTCAATTCCTCTTTCATATCGGAAAGGCCACCTCCCCGATGATGGGGGCGATGCTGTGCAGTCATATTGATGGTCAATAAAAACAATGAAGCCATCAGTGTAATAAGTATTTTTTTCATCGAAAAATGTATTTAGAAAAATTTTGCTTTTGTAATATTGGAATAATTTGGTTGATTACTCCATTATTTGGACTGATAACAAGCAGAAAGGTTTATTCTGAATATGTTAATATTTAGGGTTTCAATCAAAGATCATACTAAACCTGCCATGATTTTATCAGATTGGACACATTTCACACCTACGGACTGCATTTGCTCCAACGCTGCGGAAACATCCCCCGGATTCAATTCCACTCCCCTACACCCATCTACAATCAGATAAGTATCGAAACCTTCATCGATTGCATCGAAGGTGGTGAATTTCACACAGTAGTCCGTTGCCAATCCCATTACGAATACTGTTTTTATCCCTTCGTTTTTCAGATATGTTGATAAGCCGGTAGTTTTCCTTTTCCCATTATCGAAAAAACCACTATAACTATCGACCCTCCTATCCATTCCCTTGTGAAATACCTTATCTATTCCATCCATTTCCAATTGAGGGTGGAATTCGGCTCCGAAACTTCCTTGTACACAGTGGATAGGCCAAAGAACCTGGGATAAACCATCCAATTCAATGATTTGTCCGGGCTTTCTCCAGGGATGATTGGCGGCAAAGCTACCATGATCCGCCGGATGCCAATCCTGGGTTGCGACAACCTTGTCAAAATAGGGCATCATAAGATTAGCTATAGCTACAACATCATCCCCACCTTTCACCTCCAAGGCTCCTCCTTGGCAAAAATCTATCTGAATATCTACAAGGATAAGTGCTTTCATGAGGAATTAATTCTGGAAACGGGCCAAACCTTCGGAAAAATCCCTAACATCCCTTTTCTTAGGATGCAGTGCTTTCCGACCCGCCTTATCAATAAAATAAATGCCTTCATGTGTTGCTACACGTGCCAGACCTTCCTTGTGAGGCCAAATGAGGGCAAAATCGGGATTGGTTACAACTTCGCCCTTGTCATTCAGATATCCCCATCTTCCATTGGACATATAACCGGCTAAACCTTCGGAAAAAGCATAAATCTGCTCGTATTTGATATCGGCAATCAAATTTCCTTTATAATTCATAAATCCGAATTTGCCGTTTTCTTCTATACACCAAATGGAATCGTTACCTGACCAAATGTTTTCGAATCGGGGTTCCATGATCCACTGTCCTTTCTCATCGACCAGTCCAAATTTGTTTTCTTTTTTGACGGGGACAATCCCATTTTTAAAATTCTTGGCAGCAGTAAAAGAAGGTTCGATTAAAATATTCCCATCCTTATCTAAGAAACCATAGGTCTTCGATTTTTTCACTTTGAATTTCCCTTTATCGATCATATGGATTTTATCATACTCAAAAGGGATGATGATTTCACCGTCCTTGTCAATCACACCGACCCGGCCACCTTTGTGGACGACTGCCCGGCCATCCTTAAAAGGATACGCTTTTTCATAATGATGTGGTACAGCCACCTCCCCCTTCAAATTGATATATCCATAACCGCCACCGACTTCGATAACGGCCATACCGTCAGAGAAATCCCTTCCTGAATCAAAACGAGGTGTTACCAGCCATTCTCCATTTTCATGGATATATCCTGTTTTTTCATAGAAGGTTGATATTCTGGCAATGCCTTCTGAGAAAGCCCATGCCGCCCTGAACTTGGGTGTAATGATTTCCTTTCCCTCCTTATCGATGTACCCCCATTTTGCTCCTTTTCTGAAAGCTGCCAATCCTTCACTGAAATTATCGGCGTCATCCATTTCTGCCGGAATCACAATATGGCCATTCTTATCCATGAAACCCCATTTGAGTTTACTCTCAGGAAAATCCTCTTCTATGGGAGGAGGTGGCATTGGATTATCCTGCTGTTCTTTTTCATCGGGCAGGCAAGCCATCAAGGTGATTAGGATAATACCTAAGAGAATCCGAATATTTTTCATTCCTAGAGTATGTTTAATTACTTTTAATTATCCCTCCGATTTCAAAAACGAATCCTTTTTCCAAGAATTCATTGTATTTGGTTTCATTGAATCGGTATAGGTAGGCCGGTCTGTGGGCTACGCCCTGTTGCCTTTCCACCTGCTCAAGGATATTCATTTTCAAAATCTTGGTTCTGAAATTCCTTTTATTGATTTCAACCCCTAGAACGATTTCATACAATTGTTGTAGTTGGGTAAGCGTGAATTTCGTAGGTAGAAGTTCGAAACCTATGGGCTGATAAATCACTTTACCCCTTAAACGTTTGAGTGCCACATCCATGATTTTTTCGTGGTCGAAGGCCAATTCCGGTAATTCCCCCACTTCAAACCAAGCAGCATCTTCAGCATCCGAAGAAGCATGTATTGGATGTTCATCCAAATTCACCAATGCATAATAAGCAACACTTACCACCCTCCCCCTAGGATCCCGTTTAACGGCTCCAAAGGTAAAGAGTTGTTCTATGAAAACATCTTTCACCCCCGTCTCCTCTTCCAATTCCCTAAGGGCTGCCGATTCCAAATCTTCCGCCATATTGACAAAACCACCCGGCAATGCCCATTTTCCCAAAAAGGGTTCCAATCCTCTCCGAATCAGAAGTACTTTCAGTTCTTTTTTGTCCAATCCGAAAATAATACAATCCACCGTCAGTGCCGGTCTTGGATATTCATAAGTATATGCCATTTATACCATCATTTTTTTGTTGCTATTAATCTATTTTTCAATTCATGTAGTTCCTTTTCCAATCCTACCGGATAATTTTCAATATTATCGAATAAATCCAATTGGCATAAAGTTCTTTTTCTAATATCATGGATTGAGGGTTGTTGATAAATACATTTCCCTTTTCTGAAAATCGGTTGTAATAGTAATTTTCCCTTATCTTTTGAAAACCTTATGTTCTCTGCTGAAAAAGAGATCATATGCTGTAATGAAGGAAATTCCTCATTGAAAATAACATCAGCTTCCGGTCTATCTTCATTTTCTATCCTCAATACATTCAATATCCCCGGATTGGAAACCTTAATTGCCTGTTCCGATAATTTTACTTTGTAATCCCATTGTTGATTATCATCCCGGATAGCAGCTAACTTATAGACGCCGCCCAACGCCGGTTCATCAAACGCTGTAGCCAACCTTGTCCCAACCCCCCAGACCGTTATTTTGGAATCCTTTTCCTTCAGGTTGTGAATGCGGTATTCATCCAAATCATTGCTTGCTACTATTTTTGCATTGGGAAAACCGGCATCGTCCAACATTTGTCTGGATAATTTGCCCAAGGCTGATAAATCACCACTGTCCAGTCGAATACCTGCCATTTCATATCCTCTTTTTCGTAAGGATTGCCCCATCTTGATTGCATTAGCGACTCCTTCTTCCGTATCATAGGTATCCACAAGGAAAATACAATTGCCGGGCATGGCATCTGCATAGGTTTGGAATGCCTCAAGTTCCGAATCGAAACACATCACCCAACTGTGGGCGTGGGTTCCCTTTACCGGGATGTCATACATTTTTCCTGCAAGGACATTACTTGTAGCATGGCAGCCGCCTATATATGCAGCCCTAGAAGCCGATATCGCCCCATTTGGGCCTTGTGCCCGCCTCAATCCGAATTCCAATACGGTATCGCCGGCAGCGGCCCGAACAATCCTAGAAGCCTTAGTCGCAATCAGTGTTGAAAAATTAATAATGTTGAGTAAAGCCGTTTCAATGAGTTGTGCCTGTATGAGTGGCCCCTTGATTCGGAGTAAGGGCTGGTGTGGAAAAACAAGAGTACCTTCGGGAACCGCATCCACATCGCATTGAAATTCCATCTTTAAAAGATAATCCAAAAAATCATCTGAAAACAATGGTTTTTCATCACCTGACTTAATTGTAGCCAGATATGCAATATCTTCTTTTCCGAAATTCAAATTTTTGAGATATTCAATTGCATTTTGCAAACCACATGCGATGGTGTGGTTTCCCTTGAAGGGATGTCTTCTGAAAAAAAGATGAAAAACACTTTCACGCTGTCCCATTCCTTTTTTCCAATAGCCATAAGCCATGGTTAATTGGTAGAGATCCGTGAGTAAGGTAAGGTTTGGAGCGATCATACTTAGTTTAAAATTAAAACTAAGATATGTTTAAGATTTAAAAAATGCAAATGGGAATGAAATTTCTAGTCCTTTTGAAGCAACCTAAAGTCGAATTACATGTCTATTAGGGTGAAATTAACAAAATTAGGCGGATAAAGCAGTTCATTCATCGAACAAATAGAACAATTCATATTTATTCCCTTATATTTATGTTAAAATACTCAATCACGCCGATACTCCTATGAAAAAAGTCAATTTCAAGTTCATTTCATTATTTACCATCTGCCTTATTAGTTTTATTTCTTTTGCCTTTCTTAATATAGTAGAAATCCAGCAGGTCGTTGCAGATGAAAATGCCGATACTCCGACGTATGAGGCCGAATCACAATCCCAAGAAGAATCGGCTCACATGCCGGGTGTTTATTTCCTTATCAATACCTTAGAAACGATAAAGGATAATCTTCCTTTGCATTAAGCGATTGTCAGGTTAGCGGCGTTTAAAATATGTTTTTAAAATGTCGGCAAATCCTAAGCCTTATCCAAAGTAAATCCAAAAGTTGTTCCCCTATCTATGGAACTCCTCACATTGATGGTCTGTTTATGGACTTCTAGAATGTGTTTGACGATGGCCAAGCCCAAACCTGTTCCTCCTTCATGCCTGGCCCTACTCTTATCCACCCGGTAAAACCTTTCGAATAGGCGATGGAGGTGTTCTTCCCCAATACCGATGCCATTATCCGATACTTCGACCAATACCACCTTGTCCATATCATAGAAACCGACCTGGGTTAAACCCGAATCCTTTCCATATTTGATGGAATTCGAAATGAGGTTGGCTACGACCTGACCGATTTTTTCCTTATCGGCCATGACCATGAAGCCTTTTTCAACCACATTCTTGAATTTTATTTCTATCCCCTTATCTTTTGCCTGTAAATAATATTCTTCGAATATGGAAGACACCAATTCCCTGATGTCAAAAACTTCCTTATCCAATTCGACCGTATTGGATTCCAATAATGATATGGATTCCAAGTCCTGAACGATATTATTCAATCTATCGGCATTTTTGGCAGCCCTTTTCAGGTATTCCCTATTGATACTCTGATCTTCCAGACCTCCATCAAGAAGGGTGTGCAAATACCCTTGTATATTGAAAATAGGTGTTTTTAATTCATGTGAAATATCCCCCATGAAGTCCCTTCTGTATTTTTCCAATTTTTTCAGTTCATCTATTTCCTTTGCCTGTATATCCGACCAAGTACCGACTTCCTCTTCGACTTGCCGGATAATATCCTGATCCAGATCAACCATTTTAGCCTTTTCTTCCGGAGCCATTTTGGCTTTACGAATGACTTTATAAATCAGTTTTATCTTTCGATAAATATATCTATCCAGAACTTCCACTATCGAAAAATAAAGAATAAGGAAAAACAAAATCAAAAGAAGAAAAATAATCCACCAATGGAGCAAGAGGAATCCGGAAAGTTTCAAAATGAGGAGCAGGAGTAATACAAAAAAAGTGATAATACCTGAAGTATTAATAGCCAGTTGTCGGGGCGTAGGGTTTTTCCTCTTTGATTTAGTATTCAAATTTATAGCCAATTCCCTTAACTGTTTTAATGAAGGTATCTCCGATTTTCTCCCTTAGTTTCCGAATATGAACATCAATGGTTCTATTGCCTACGATGACATCGGCCCCCCAGACCTTATCAAAAATTTCGGTTCGGGTAAATACTTTACCTGGCTTGGATGCTAACAATTCAAGTAATTCGAATTCTTTCTTGGCCAGTTGTATTTCATTCTCTCCTTTGCGGATAAGAAAAGCCTCCCTGTCTATTTCCAACTCACCTAAAATCATTGTTGGATTTCCAGCATGTTTATCGGAGGTACCCGTTCTGGAATTCCGCCTTAACAATGCCTTGATTCTACTCACGAAGACTTTGGGACGAATTGGTTTTGTTATATAATCATCCGCCCCAACCTCAAAACCCGCAATTTGGGAATAGTCCTCATTTCGAGCGGTAAGAAAAACGACAACGAGTCCTTCATTAGCATCGTCTTCCCTGAGTTTCCGACAGACTTCGACACCATCTAATTTGGGCATCATGATATCCAGAATAACCAAATCCGGTTTGAATCCCCTAATCTTCTCCAGCCCTTCCTCACCATCTCTGGCGACATCAACATCAAAGCCTTCTTTTTTGAGATTATAAGAAAGGAATTCGAGAATATCCTGTTCATCATCGACGATCAGGATTTTCTTTTGCATTTGGCTCATTTTCATATTTTTTCAGGGGGAATTCCCAAGTAAATATTTCTATATACAAGTTTAGGGAAAAATAAAGTGCTATTCAACTAATTTAACAACACCATATCTCCTTTCATCCCCTATACCATCTAATTCGCCATTATTTAATGTAATGGTATGAACCCCTCCGAAAAACATATGGGATTCCTTCCATTCTGAAATTTCAGTATCAATATTGCTTGGAATGGAATCAAAGCCCGGCTCCAAATTAAGGGTATTGCCATTTAGATGCATTCTGGGAGCATGAACGGCCTTTTCTACTTTCCAGCCATAGTCCATAAGGTAGTGCAAGACTTGAAAAACGGCTCCGGGAATACGACCTGCTCCACCGGTTCCGGTAATAATGTCCACTCCTTTTTCCGGATGTACTACAATCGTAGGGGACATTAGGGAATAAAGCCTCGTATTTTCCTTCCATGAAAAATATCCGTTTGGTAACAGTGCGGCCTCACCTAACATATTATTCATAAAACAATCGGTTCCCGGAATGATATATCCCGAACCTTCTCCATTAGAGACTGTCACCGATACGGCATTTCCTTCTCCATCCAAAATACCGAAATGGGTCGTACTTCCCCATTTCTTATTCAACATGATATTTTCATAAAATCCTAATTCCGGAAAAAGATTTTCCGGATTCCGGTTGGTTCTTTCCATTTTTTTCAAAACAGGGAGCAGATCTTCCACATGCGTTTTGAAATTGGGAATACCCTTTTTAGTCATGGCATTCAATTCTCCGAAACCTAATGCTATGATAGCTCCGCCCAAGCTAGGGAAATGAGGTGTAAGGATTTTCCTATTCTTATGTGTAATCGCAATAGGCGACCTCCTATTAACTTTATACGTTTTAAAATCCTCCAAATCCAAATTCCCCCCTTTCTCTTTTCCGTCCCGGCAAATCTTCCTTGCCGGCTCTCCTTCATAGAAAAGCCTTACACCTTCCCTCCCAATCGCATCAATAAAATCAGGTAGTGCATCCATTACTATTTTCCGACCAACCTGAAGTGGACGGTTCTTCTCATCAAAATAAATTTCCAATGCCCGGGGATCATGTTGCATCATCTCATTCAAGAAAACGATATCCATATATTGGAATGGATCTACTTCTACTCCTCCTTTGATAGTTTCCAAAACGGGTTCGACCAATCTGTTCATGGGAATGCGTCCATAAGATTCATGTATTTGGAAACACCCGGCTAAGATTCCGGGAACGGCATGTGAACCATGTCCGATATAAAAGTCTTCCTTAGCTCCACCGAAATTGATGGTAAATGGAAAGAAATCAGATTCTCCGGCCAGTAATTTTTTTCGAGGAGTCTGACAAAAGAAATCCAAAACTTCTGAATGCCCCTCCTTTGTAAAAATATTCGCAAAGCCCCCTCCTCCCGGGGAACACATACAGGGTTCGGCATTGAAAGCCACCAACATAGCGGCCACGGCAGCATCATAAGCATTGCCTCCTTCCTTCATTATATCAACTGCAATATCAGCAGTCGCTTCATGACCTGCGACAACAATCCCCTTTTTCTTATTTTTCATGCCCAAGTATTATAGGGGTGTAAAAATAGTCGGCGGGAATGTAATTTAATCTCCGGATTTTTATATTGTCAGAAAGTATAATCATCTCTACGATGTTCATAGCGAAACACCTCTTTATCATCCTCTTTTCTTTTACATCTTTGGTTGCCATCGGCCAAAACGATCATTTATATCCAATCAAAAAAAATGGAAAATGGGGCATTATCAATCCAAATGGCCGTTTCATCCTTCGAGCAGAATATGACGCTATAGGACTGTTCAAAGATCAGGAATACGCCGTTGTACAAAAAGATGGAAAAACGGGATTGATAGGCAAGAACGGCAGATGGCTTTTCAATGTCAAATATGATGATATCAGGGTTATTTCTGAAAATTTGTTTGGAATCTCCATGGATGGGTTGTGGCATATCATGGATAAATATGAAAATATCCTATTAGAAAATTATGACAAGGCTATCCCCATCAATAAGGAATTCATCAAATTCAGTAGAAAAGGTACTTGGGGAATCGTCAATGCCAAAGGAAAAACATTGATTCCTCCCGTTTACGGAGATGTCAGATGGATACCGGATGATGGCTACTTCATTTTACAAACCAAACGGAAGAAAGGAATTGCAGATAGGTCCGGTAATATCATTACAACTCCTGCCTTTAAGGATATCCGATACATCCAACCGGATTTATTCATGGTTAAGGAAAAATACAAATGGGGCATAATCGATCGGCGGGGAAATGAAATATTAAATGATGAATACTCCCATTACAAATTGGAAGAAAACGGTTTTTTATTAATTTATAAAGAAGAGAGATGTTATCTTTTTTCCATTGACAAAAAAAAGATCATTATTGATAAATCATATGAAAATTTCATTCCGCTGGATGCAGAAAAAATCGTTTATCAAAAATATAAAAAAGTCGGGTTAATGGACCATAGTGGTCAAATTATCATTCCACCATCATTCAAGGAAATCAGGTTATTCCATGATAATTTATTAAGGATAAGAAATGAAAATAAATGGGGGATAATCGATATTGAAGACCATGAAGTTTTAAAATTGGAATACGATTATATTTCCCCGGTTTCAAACGTATTTGCCATTATCAGGCAAAAGAATCTTTTCGGCATCCTAAATCAGGAAGGAAAAATAATAGTACCGGTTATTTATAATTCCATAGAAGAAAAAGATGGAAAACTGTATGCAAAAAAAGATCAACAGGAAACCGAATTCACCATCACCGAAAATGGGATAAAACAAGGAAATGAATTCTTTGATTTGACTACTATTAAAATCAGGAAGAAAAAGAAAAAAGAAAATTACAGATTGAAATCATTCGAATGGTTTTATTTACCTGAAAAAGGAAAATGGGGATTACGAAAACTCATAGACGGCCATATACAAATTCCTGCCATTTTTGATTTTATCGAAATCAACAGGAAGTACGGATTGACGATGGCTGGAAATCGGAAAACCATCCGACAGATGTTTGATGATTTCCCGGTGCGTTTCAAAAAACACTATTGTGTAATCAAGAATTCTTCCGGATTCATTGCTACAGAAATCAACATCAGGGAATTACATTTTGAAGATTTTGAGAAAAGTCATTCTGCCAGAATTGTTTATGATAACGGCCGATATGGATTGATCAACAGAAGGGGACACATCTTATGCAAGGGGTATTCCTACATTGGCCCTTTTGATGATGGATTGGCTCCAATGGCGACCAATGGCTATCTAGGTGTCGCTAGGAAAAACGACAAATATGTTTTAGGAAACATTGAAGAATATCTCATCGGTTGTTATGGTCATTATACTTTCGGAGACTATAGCCGTCTTCCAAAATTCCTCCCCGACATCACTTGCAGGAATTGTTCCTGGGGGTATATAGATACTTTGGGAAGTATGCAAATACCCAATGATTATGAAGCAGCCCGACCGTTTATCAAACAAACGGGCATCGTTTTAAAAAATGGAAAATGGGGTGTCTTGAATTTAAATGGTGACGAAATCATTCCTTGTGAATATAGCGAAATCAAGCGGTTCGAAAATGACAATAACGATATTCTTGTTCTAGAAAACAATTCAGACAAATATGGAATAATCGATAAAAAAGGATCGATTGTATGTCAATCACAATTTGAAGAAATAAGAGAAAACTCCGAAGGAATTCTTGTTTTCAAAAAAGAAAACAAATACGGGGCAATGAATATTTCAGGCAGGGAAATCATTCCTAACGAATTTGTCAAAATGAAAATTCCATCAGAAAATAAAATTGCGGTTTTCAATGGAAGAAAATGGGGTTTCATCAATAGGTCCGGTCAATTAATCATAGATTTCCAATACACCAGGGTAGGTAATTTCAATGATGGTTTAGCTTGGGTCAACACACCCAAAGGGAATGGATATGTCAATGAAAAAAACGAATTCGTCATTCCTCCCATTTATAAAAAAACATTTGATTTCGAAAATGGTGTGGCGAGGGTCAAGGAAAAAGACAAGATCAAATTAATAGATACGAATGGAAACACTGTTTCCCTCCAATCCTACGAAGACATCAGCACCTTTGACAAATACGGATTAGCGGTAGCGAGAACAAATTCCAAAAACAATTTCAGGTATATCCTTGTCAATAAAAAAGGAGAGCGGGTAACATCATTATCTTATCAGAAGATATTTCCATTCAATGAAGGATTGGCTGCCGTGAAACGCAAACAAAAATACGGTTTCATCAATGCACAAGGAAAATTAATCATTCCTACCATTTATGACAAGGTATCTCAATTTTCGGAAGGCATGGCCTGGGTCAAACTCGATGGGAAATGCGGATACATTAATCCAATGGGAAAGATCATCGTACAACCGGAATTCAATAAATGCCAGGATTTCGAAGATGGCCGTGCCGTGGTGTATGTCAATGCAAGAAAAGGAGGATTAGTTGATAAGGAAGGTGAATACATCATCCAACCTTCCGTCAATAAATTCTTATCCTTCAATGATGGAAGGGGAATCGTAAAAGGGAATAACCGTAAATATTATTTCATCCGGGAATCGGGAGAATTATATCAGGGCTATTATGATAAGGCCGAGCCTTTCGAAAACGGAACCTCCTTTGTAAAAATAAAAGGAAAATGGGGTGCCATCAACGAAAAGGGAGCCATGATCATCACTCCCAAATATGAAGAAATGGAAAGGATAGGAGAAAACCTGACCAAAGTGAGGATTGAGAAAAACTACGGTCTATGTACCCTCAACGGAAATATCATCCTACCTACCGAATATGAATTCATCACTTATCTCGGCAATGACATCGTTAGGATTGAACAAGGTGGAAAAATCGGATACATCCGTACCGATGGACGATGGATTTGGCCCCTGACGGAATGATTTCCCCTTTCTTCCTTTCCTGCATTGCAAGTATTGATTAGATTTGGGATATGTATTTTAAAGACAAAACCATTTGGATAACAGGAGCTTCATCCGGAATCGGTAAAGCATTGGCATTGGAATTCAGCAAACAAGGAGCCAGGCTCATTCTTTCATCCAGGAATCAAGGCCAACTCGACATAGTGCGGGATCTGTGTCTGGACAACAATGAAATCACCTATGTCCAAACCTTGGATCTGGAAGAATACCACCTTATCCCCGGTATAGTTGAAAAAGTGATGCGGAAATTCCCAAAAATCGATATCCTTATCAATAACGGGGGCATTTCCCAACGGTCGATGGCTCATGAAACCAGTCTTGCCGTTGACAAAAGGCTTATGGACATCAATTATATGGGAACCATAGCACTGACCAAGGCCGTCCTCCCTTCCATGCTCAAACATCAATTGGGACATATTGTCGTCATCACGAGTTTAGTCGGGGTATTCGGTACACCCATGCGATCTGCCTATTCAGCATCCAAACATGCCCTTCATGGTTTTTTCGATTCTCTACGGGCAGAATTGGATGCAATGGATAAAGGAATAGACATCTCCATTATCTGTCCGGGTTATATCCTGACTCGCGTATCCCAGAATGCCCTAACCGCCGATGGTTCTCCACAGAACAGTCTGGATGAGGCCCAAGCCAAGGGGATGACTGCCGAAACATTTG
>JAHDFN010000054.1 GCA_020628145.1 Saprospiraceae bacterium
GATTCTCCTTTGATTAGGATAAAGAATGTGAAGAATAAGAATATCAAGGCTCCGGGAATCCCCTGGTCGGTCAATATCATCAGGTAATAACAATGGATGCCCGATTTATCGGGATTGTCACTCACATAGGTTTCGAAAGCAGTAACGGCATTTTGTTTATAAAAATTATAAAAATTACCCGGACCGTACCCTGTTGCCAATTCCTTCTTGCTCATCTGCATTCCCGCCACCCAGCGATATACCCTTTCCATTGTAGAAACATCCTCCCCCTTACTGGTAGCAGAGACCAAATCATCGAAATTATGATGGGTGACGGTTTTTTCGAAGTCGGGGGCGAAATCCAAGTACCTATTGCTTTCGACAACGTAGAATATCCCGGCAAAAATCAAGACAATGGCAGCAACCGAAACGGGTTTCATCAATTTCCAGCGAATGATAAAATAACTTCCAAAGGCAATGATCAACGATATATAGGCCGTCCTTGTAAAGGATAAATAAATGGCCAGAATAAAAAACAGAACGGCGAGGGACAAGCCCCAACGAATGATTGAACGGCGACTATACCAAGTACGGGCCATGATGATATAGGGTAGGAAAATAGCCATGATGGCCGCATATAGTACATGGTTTCGGAAGCAGGGTTTCATCACATCATGTACATGAATGAATGAAAAACCAATTGCCGCATGCCTGATGAATGTCACTCCTACTATAATCAAAAAGGGTATGAAAACGACCCAAAAGAATTTCCTGACATCCTCTTCCTTTTTAAGTATTGTGGCCGCTAAGAAAAAATAGCCGACCACATACCATATTTTAGCTAAAAGGAATTTGAAGGAAACCAAGAACAGGCTGGAAAAAACCGTAGCTAACACCGTCCAAGCCAGATGTAATAAAAGAAACAGGGTGATAGGATGCATCAGAAAGTCCTGCTTCATTGTTTTCCAATGGATAATTACATATAAACCATAGGACAACATCAAACCTATCACCAAGGGTTCGGTAGGCAAATCAGTCCCAAAGCCCCCCGGAAAATAAAATTCGACCGATAGGGGTATGGTAAAAAGAAGGAAGTAAAACACTTTTCTAAAGTCCACCAAGGTTTGATAGACCAGAAGTAATCCGGCCGGAAGACCGAACAGCAGCCATTCATCCAATGTGATGGCCAATACCGTAGAAATAATAATAGACAGAGCCAATCCGGCAAAGAGCCAAAGCGAGGCTTCAGGTATATTACTTTCCTTGAGGAAAAATATTTTTTTTATGTCAATCGAAGAAAGGGCCACCCAATGGATTTTTATTTGGCATTGATGATTTCCTTCCAATCCACATCTCTATTGTACTCCAAAATCAAGGCACCGAGAATACAGAAGAAAAAGGCTAGGAATGTGGCTCCGAGAACGAAAAAGGAACGTTTGGGCCAAGACTTGACCACCGGTGTTTCGGCAGTATCCTGAATGAACAAAGCCGGTTTCGGAGTATCGAAAGCCGCCTTGTATTTTTCATAATTGGATTTGTCCTCTCCCAGTTCTTCCATGATCGTCTGTTCCGTTTGGGACAATTGATCCAACATACTCATCCCCTTACTCAAATCCAGGCCATTCTCGTCTTCTGTCAAAGCTTTTAATTTCTCAATATTCCCAACAATCCTAGTAGAAATCATATTAACGGAATCCCTTCTACCATTTTTCCTATAACTCTCCAATCTGGCTTTGTCGCTGGCAATTTGTCCTTTTAATGTAGGAATCAGTTCTCCCAATAGTTCCCTTTGTGATTCCGGATCAAAAATCTGATACCGTTTACGGATAGCCGAAATACTATCGGACAAAACCGCAAGTGTTTTCTGTTTTTCTTGTATTTGCTTGGTATAGGAATTGATGATTTCTACCTGTGACTGTCGGATAAGTCCGTTGGCAATTTCGTTAATTCTATTCCTTGCAGAATTTGCCATGTCGGCCACCTTCAACCTGTCCTGATCTTCAATACTTAATTCAATAGCTCCCAAATCATTTTTCTCAATATTGAAAAGCCCGAAGAATTTGGTTCCCATTTTATAGGGTGCCTTGATATTGGAAGTATCTATATCATAATGCTCATACAGATTGAATTTCCGAACCATGAATTCCAACAATTCATTCGAATTGGCACATTGGATAACCCTATCCATATCTTCACTTTCGCCATAGAATTCCAGTTTCTGATTGCCATCTCCGAAAATGACGGCAGGAGATTGGAGCGTAGGCGACGCTGCATAAAAGGTTGTCGTTGCCTTATAATATACGGGAAGCAAAAGCGTAATGATGACAGATAAAATTCCGACAGCCATACATGTAAGGAAAATGGGTTTTTTCCATTTGAAGATGGCCCGGAGTACATCCAAGAGATTTTCACGACTATATTCCATGTTTTCGTTTTCGTTTTTAGGCTGCAAAAGTAGGAAAAAAGCAGTTACCGCTTTTGCAGGAATATTTCTTTTACCATGTTGGGTGTCAATAGACCGAGCAAACCGGCAAGGGGTATCGCTGCTAAACCGCCCAAGATTAATCTTATCACCCAATTAACGGACAAATGGCATATTCCGAATTGGATGATGCCCCACATTAACAGTCCGAATAAACAGATTTTCACAAAAAGTAAAATCGGAAGACGAAGATTCAGCATCTTATTGGAATAATAAACATGGGCCACTGCGGCAATACTCTGGGTCGCCAGGGTTGCATAAACAGCTCCTAATGCTCCGTATTCTGGTATCAAAAATAAATTGAGGATAATATTCAATACCAGGCCGATGACACCGATGACATTAAGAATACGAAGGTTGGCATTGGCATTCATCAATGTATTGAAAACATAACTGGATGATACGGGAATAAGTGAAAAAATCAAATAGCTGAAAATCATCCCTACATAATTCATTGGATAATCATCGAAGATAGCCGCTATGATTTCCTTACTGAAAGATGCAAGACAGACAGCAATCGCCACCGATACGAACATGATAATTTTAAATCCCGTTATTGCAATACTTTGGATTTGCTCCTTGTTTTTTTCCTTGATCAGTTTTGCAAAAATAGGAAGCAACTGACTGGCCATTAATAATCCGAACATACTCGCCATATCCAAAAACCTATATGCCGCAGCATAATAATCGGCTTCTATCTCTCCTTTTTCCGGCAGCAGTTCTTTCAACATCACGGCATCTATACGGGTATAAGCCGTAGTTAATAAAACCAATAATGCATAGGGGTACCCTTCTTTGATTATTTTTTTTGTCAATCCGGAATCGAAGGAAAAACGGAAGGGTTCCGTATGGCGTAAAAGCGTAAAAAAACTAATCAGCACGGTTACGCTAAGTGTTCCTATTTGGATGAAAATAAAATGATCGATTTTAAAATCAGGAGCAAAACTACCATATAACAATACCCCACAAATCAGAATCAATAGAACACGATTAACGATAGATAAAACAGCATCGGTCCTAAACAAATGGAGTGCTGCAATATTCGATCTTAAATATTCCGTCAACGAATTCAATGCATGTATAATCCCAATAAATAAAAGGTATTTTAATTCGGAATAATCATAATCCAGGATTAATCCACCACCACAAATAATCAATAAAAAAACAAGGCCCAATATGAACTTGGCAAAAATAAAATTAGGAAGCATCTTATTTAAGATGCCGGGGTTCCGGGCAATAGTTCGGCTATTGTATTGGGTTAAACCCAAATCCAAAACAATAAAAAATAAGAAAGCGAAATTGAACAATATGAAATATAATCCGTATTCCCCGGTATCTACGGTGCTTTGAACTTTCATATCTATACCGAAAACATAAATCGGCTTGATCAGAACATTGACAAGGATTAAAAATATAAAATTTCCAAGGAATCCGGACTTCATGAATTGAGTTTAATTCACCACAAATTTACGATAGAACACCTTATCCATTTCTTTTATTTGAATAAAATAAAGCCCTTTGCCCAGATGCTCCGTTGAAAACAAATAAGGTGTCATGGCTTTTTTATTTTGAAGCATCTTACCCGAAGCATCAAATATTAAAAATTCGATTTCGACATTCTCATTTGAAAAAACGGCAACATTTCCTCCCTGCGGAATCAAGGTTGGAATTATTTTTAATTCTTCATTCTGAAACGAATTTCCAACACTTGTAGTTGCATTGACCTCCAAGGCTCCGGAAGGAATTCCTATTACATCAATACAATTTTTTTCGGTAACGGAAATACTCCCTGTCGGAGAATTCCATTGAACCGTAACCATTGAATTGTTTTCCGAAATAACATTACCACCTATTATTTCCCAGCAATAAACAGAACCATCATTTAGGGGAACTGAATAATTATAATTATTCCCGATAGTTACTGCCGTTTGCCCCTGTGGAAGAGGTGTCTCAAATTGCAGGGTTTTAAATAAAAATTCATGACCCTGCGTCCAAACAGGATCCCAAAATTCATTTGGAAAAGTAATAATCCCATCGGGTAAACCATAAAACAAATGACCTTGCCCATCGTAAGGATAATACTCATTGTAAATACCCAGGGCATCCATTCTTTGATGAATTGCTTCAGAACTATACAAATAAGGAAAAGTCAATTGAAAATCATTAACAAAGGGATAACCTTCACTTATCGGCACAATCAAATCATCCGTACCATGAATAATCAGTGTCGGAATTTTTTCGTCATCATCTATTAAATCCAAATTGAAAATAGCACCCCATAAATCAATAATGCCTTTTATTTCAAACTCATGATCGAAATCATTCCCGGAACAATCCAAACAACCCAAATCAAAATTTTCCAAAGGAATTCCATAAGTCTCTTGCGGCCTTTCCGATTCTTCTGTTAAAAAAGCCGTGTGTAACGAATTAATTGCTCCCGCACTTTCGCCACCTAAATAAATGTTTTCCGGATCGATTTTATATTCTTCCTTATTTTCCAATAAAAAACGGATAGCGGCCCTCGTATCCTGCACACCCCGATACATCGCCCTTGTTGCACTACCTGAACTCAAAGCATTCAACCCGAGTCTATAATCAATGGCAACAGCCACATATCCATAACGAGCCAGACTATCACACCAAGCTTCGATATCCGCATGTTCTTTGTCCCCTATTAAATATGCACCACCAAACGACATGATGACAACGGGTCTTTTTTCCAAAACGTCTCCCGCCGGCTCATATATATCCAACCTTTGGTCGAATTCCAATGGAATATTAAGTACATCATAAACATCGGCAGAACCATAAACCAAATCCTTGGAGATTGTAACATCCGGAAAAACCGCTTTTTGATATCGATCGGATTCACACAATTGTGAAAAAGCCATATTCATTCCAAAAAGGGTGAAAAATAAAAAATAAAAAATTCGTTTCATCGAATGATTAATTTTTGAATCATTGAAAAACCATCACGGCCAATATCTGCGAAAATCACTCCCTTAGGTAAATCAATAGAAGATATAGGAGTATTTTCCTTGGTAATTATGGTTTTTATTTTTTTACCATCAACTTGATAAAAAGAGATTTCATAATTACCGGTTTCCGTTGGATTGTCGTTCAGGATGAAAATATTGTCTCCCTGGAAAACAACACTGGGAATGAGATGGGTCGGGTTATCCGTTTCCGGGTTATTTACATTGACAATAGCATTCACTTCCAATGTTTCGGAAACTGTTCCGACTGCCCCGATACAGTTTTTTTCAGTTACCTGCAATATTCCCAAACCACCATCCCATTGTACTTCGATTTGGGAATTATCCTCACTTACGATTGTTCCTCCTGTAATATCCCAACAATAAACCGAACCGGGAGCGGGCATCTCGATACTGTAGGATTCCGTAATACCGGAATCCGCCTGTGTTGCCCCCTGTGGTTTCGGACTTTCGAACTGCATGGTTTGATAATAAAATGAATGGCCATGATTCCAAATTTCATCCCAGTTTTCATTGGGAAAAGGATTTGAACCATAAACATCGTGATCATCATATTCGTAGGGATAGAATTCGTTGTAAATACCGATGCTGTTCATATGTTGATGAATCCTTTGCGACCCATATATATAAGGAAATGTCAATTGGAATTGTCCGGTATAAGGATACCCCTCGTCAAACGGAACAACCTGATCACCATCTCCATGAATCATCAGCGTAGGAATCGCCTCATCGGATGTAATGAAGGCCGTATCCTGAATCGCCCCCCAAAGTCCCATTACTCCCTTAATGTCAAAATCATGCTGATAATTATTCCCTGAGCAGGAAACACATCCCAAGTCGGTTCCCTCCAAGAAAGTCCCATAGGTTTCATCCGGACGATCAGCTTCGTCTCCCATGAAAGTCGTATGAAGGACGAGAATACCTCCCGCACTTTTCCCTCCCAGATAAATATGATTCGGGTCTATTCGATAATCCTCTTGGAATTCCAACATATAACGGATGGCGGCATTCGCATCCTGAATAGTCCTATATACCGCCCGGACAGGGCTTCCCGAATCCACATAATTGAATCCCAAACGATAATTGACCGATACCGCAACATAACCATAGCGGGCCAAACTGTCACACCATGCTATCATATCGGCATCCTGCTTGTCACCATTGATGAATCCGCCTCCAAAAAACATGAAAACGACCGGACGTTTGATTTGTGTGTCGCCCATAGGTTGATAAATATCCATTTTATATTCTTCCGGGTTATCCTGATTGAGAACATCATAGGCATCCGCCGTAGAATAAACAACATCATAACTCACAGATACATCAGTGAAAACGGCTTGTTGAAATCTATCTGACTGGCAATCCTGACCATATACGGCACTATATCCGAAGTAAAGGAAAAAACAGGCAAGTAAAAATCTTGACATGGCACATTAAGAATTTTAGAACACTAAAATTAGTGAATAATTTCCGGTAGTTCGTTTATTATATAAATTGGAAACAAGAAATCATCACTTCATATAGTCATCCACTAGGCCATTACGGATGAGTAATTCTACAATTAGAATATTTACTATCCAGCAAGCCCATGCATTGAAAATATAGTGTTCTTCATAATGTAGGGGGAGTGATGAGTATTCGAATAGCAACATGAGAACATGGAAAGTAACAGCAGAAAGAGTGAGGGCATAACTCCTTAACATCCATATATAATATTTTCTGATTTGGAGAGTCCTTAAATTGTAATATGCTATAAATGTGAACAACCACCAGAAGTAAGATTGGGCGGCAAACCCGAATTGTCCGACGAAACCACCTTCGGCGACAAAGGATAATACCAAACCCGTCGGGGCTGCCAAAAACAAGGTGATTACGGTATAAATCCTTCCCATCAATCGATGTCGTTCGGGTTGTTTCAATCTGGCACGTTTCGGAAATTGGCTTGCTCCGGCCAACATCGTTATCAATCCGCTGACAATATGGATATAAAAGGCGAGTTGCCAATAGGACGACAATGAGGACTTTTCGACATGGGAAAACGCTCCATTGGATGGGGCTGAAAAATAAACATATCCCAAGACCCTGTCATACATGAAATAACAAGCACCAATGCAAAAAAGGAAAAACAATAAACGGATAAAAGAAAAATCCCTAATGTATTTAGTTTGTTCGGACACAGTTTAATTTATAAATTTGATAGCCTACTACAACTATCTTTCCAAAACAAGCATCTAAGGTAATAATGTCTTTAATATAAGACATAACAAATTCAATAACCATGTTACGATTTTTCATCCTGGGCATATTGATGGTTTTTTTCGGATGGCAATTATCCAGCCAAACCATCGATCCTGAAATCATGAATAGATATTATGAATTCGATTTCATCGATAAGAAGAAGGATCAAATCATTCTAGAAAAAATATCCCATTCTCAAGAAGAAGATTTCCCCGATGCAGGCAAATGGGAAATCAAAAAAGAAAAAATAGACCAAGGCTCTATCATCAAGGCTCACCAGGGGTATTATACAACAAGTAATAATATTTTCATTTTCTCCAAAAAAGGGAACAATAAAAAAATGGAAATACAAACAGACATCGGTTTGAATGACCTGACATTCATTCCCGGTAAGTTCAGAATCCCTCAGGAATTCAATGCCTTGTTTCGCAACATGGATTCAGACATGGATATCATCAATAAGGACATTTCAAATTTCAAAGTAAACAATTGGAATCAATCGCCGGATTTACCCAATGCATTTTGTAATTCACTATCCGATTCCCCTGTATTAGATATAGAAAAAATCCCTAATTCAAATATCTACATTTTACACGATGGAACGAATATTTATTTCTTCGAATATGAATTCCATGAATGGAAAAAAATAAAAACACCTTTGAATGACAAATTCCATTTCATCCAAACGCTAATCCCTTTTTCCGAAAAAAAAATAATGGCACTGGTTTTCAGAAAAGATACTAAGGAAAACCTGGTATATGAAACCGAAGACGGAGGAACGAGTTGGAAATTAGATGTTCCTAATTCCGCATATGATTTCACCAAAATAAAATTCACAAACCATAAAATCGGATTTGCTCTAGGTAAATACAATAATGAATTCACAGCCTTATACAAAACAACAAACCAAGGTCGAAAATGGACATTACAATATAAAATGAAAGGCACTGATTTTTCTTTTGAAAAAATAAATTCGGACCAAATCATTATCTCTCTTCAAAAAAACCATAATGAAATAAAATATTTCATTTCAAAAAACGAAGGAATCTCCTGGGGGAATTTCACACCTGCCTCAAAAACATCATTAAACAAAATGCACGGAAAAAACAATGACTTCATCGACAACATCTACTCTTTTGGAAATGAAAGAATATTCATCGATTATTACAATTTATGGTTCTCTAAAAACAAGGGGAAATCATGGTTTTTCCTTCCTGTATTATATAAATCAGACAACAATTCCAGAATCAAAATCCCTAGAGGATTAAGACCCAATTTCAAAAACCCTAAATTAATTCGACTTCGAAAGGAAAAATATCTCTTTTTATTCAACATGAAATTATACGAACTGGAATGGTAAGGAATTCACTCATATTATTTTTTTTATTTTCATTTTCCCTTTCATTTGCAGGCGAATTGAATTGGATAAAGAAAAATGGACTATGGGGCATTGTAGATTCCCACGGAAAAACAATCCTAGCCCCTCAGTTCGATTCTTTCAAACCCATATTCATCAATCCTGTAAAATATGTCGTTGGTTTAAATGGGAAATATGGTTTAATAGATGAAGAAGGTCAAATAATTTTCGAACCCACCTACGAAGACATAAAATGGTATCCGCAATGGGAAGATGTATTTGCAAAAATAATTGTAGGAGGGGAATACACCGGTTCAAACAATGACATTCGGACAAAATTCGTAGTTGGTGCAATCGATTCATATGGAGATGTTATTTTAAAACCCAAATACAAAGTCATTAATTTTCATAAAGGATATTTTTCCGTAGGAATCGGCGTGCCAAACGTTACCGAATCATCTTATTCAAGTGGAGGTACCTGGGGACTACATGATGCTTATGGAAACGAAATAATAAAGCCTTCATATAAATATTGCCATACAGATGGGGAATTGATTTATGCAGGACTTGAGGGAGGGGAAAAATATTTCAGACTAACGGACGGTGCTGAATTAAAAGCTAATCCAGGTGTTAAAATAAAAGCCTTGGAACAAGGCAATTTCCTTGTCATTAATAATAAGAAATACGGAATAACAAATACTATAGGAGAAACCGTGATTCCTTTGGAGTATGAAAATGTTTTTGACATATATGATGGGTTTGCCATTGTAGAAAAAAAAGAAAAACATGCCGTTTTCGAATTAGGTAAAGGAGTTGTGTCGGAATTGGAGAAAGGAGCATTGCCGAAAAACATGGGAGAGGGGATGTTTTTCCTTGCCAAAAATAAATTTTTCGATTATAAGAATAAAAATGAATTCAAACATGACTGGACACAATGCATGAAGTTCGGAAACGGATATGCAATCGTTAGGAAAAAAATAGGCGGTGTTTTTTTCCTCATAAATAAAAAAGGGGAAATACAAGGAGATCAATCTTTCTTGTCGGGTTTTTTTGAACAGGGGTATTGGTTCTTGAGAATTGATAATACCCACTGGCAAGTGTTTAATACTTCTTCAGGCAATTTCTCCGAACCCTACCCGGATTATTTTAATTATAAATCGACTCCTAAAAAGTTAGGAAAAGGTTGGTATATGAAAGATCGGGTTTGGGTTATTGGAGACAGGGCAATCGCCATAAAGGGAGTTCCCGAAAAAAAGAAATATGGATATTATATCGAAACCAAAGATGACGGATTTTATTTTTCAGAAAATGGAACGCTTCTCCCTAGAAACGATTTCCATTCCATCCTATATCTGAAAAATAACAGGATAATCGCAACTTCGAAAAAAGATGGGATTATTTATATAAGTAATCAAAGAGGTGAAAACTGGGAACCGCTTGCTTCCTCCCCTTCAAAAATCCACCCTTTTTCAGAAGGAATGGCCGTAGCAGAATTTCCCACGGAAAAAACCGATGTTTTCGGAGGGCGACAAGAAAAATTCGGATTCATTAATATAGACGGAAAAATTGTCATTCATCCCGAATATGCCGATGCCCGGCCATTTTTAAATGGTGTGGCCGCAGTACGGGTTGCAGATAAATCCGGTCGTGAAGTTTGGCAATTGATAGATGAAAAAGGGAAAAAAATCGGCACATCAACATTCGAAAAAATCGGATGGTAAACATTCGGATTTGCAATAGCCTGAAAAAATGTCGAATTTTGCAGATATGGAAAAACGGATTTCAGAAATATTGGCCAAACACCAGCTCAGGAAGACTACTGCCAGAATGCAGGTCTTGGAATGTTTTTTACATTCCGATTCCGCCATTTCGCATAGCCGGTTGGAAAAAAAATTGGCTGATACCGACAGGATAACCCTATACCGGACTCTGAAAACATTTGAAGAAACCGGGATTATCCACAAGGCAATGGATGGAACGGGAATTGCTCGATACGCCCTTTGTGCCGGCAGTTGCCAACACCACCATCATGAAGACAACCATGCCCATTTTCATTGTGGAGAGTGTGGCAATACCGTTTGCTTGGACGAAGTAGTCGTTCCTGCCATCCAACTACCAACAGGATTCCAGCAGGATTCTTCCCATCTCATTATCAAAGGAACTTGTGAAAAATGTAAATGATGAAATACACACTCATTCTCACCCTACTGACACTACTTATTTCTTGTGGCACTTCCCCAAAGGAAACAACGGATGACCCATTGCTAAAAGAGGCTGCGGGGTATCACATGGAAGCCATTGAAGTAGAAAAAGAATTCAAACTCCTATCCAAAACATTGGCAAATCAGGCAGCCGGCATCCAAGTACAGGGTAGGGCTTTGACCGATGAGGAAATCAAATGGCTCGATTCATATCAAGGGTTAATAAGAGGATATGAACTATGGTCAGAAAACCATATCGAGGTTCCGGGCTATGAACATGCACACGATCACAGCCATGACGGACACGATCATCATCACCATCATCATGGAACAGATGTCCAACTGACTCCACAGGATATGATGGAAACACAAAAGGCTTTCCTAGACAATATTAATGATCTGAAAACCAAGGCCCAACAATTACTGAATCCTAAATCCAAGTAACGGGCCTATTCCTTTCGGGAATTTCATAGAATAAAAAGCATCTTTATTTGAACTTTGCAACAAGGTTGCATATATTTGTCATCTAATAGAGCTTATGGCCAATACTTCCAAAATAAACGGTTTTTTTTCCTTCAATAAGGATTTCCTAGGATTCGTCGCATCCATGCTTTGTGCCATTCACTGTGCTACCCTCCCTCTCATCCTTACATTCTCCGCTTTAAGTGGGTTATCTTTTTTGGCCAATCATACCATTGAGTTTGTCTTCTTGGCAATTAGTGCCATAATCGCTACATGGTCTTTGATTCCTTCCTTCCGGAAACACCACCATAATCCGATGCCATTGTACCTAGTTGCCCTCGGTTTTACTTTTTTGGTCTCCGCCCGATTCCTGCCACACGGATTCGCCGAACATTTCATTACGGCCATAGGAGGTTCCATTGTTGCCATATCCCATATCCTCAATTGGAGACTGATGAAATCGTGTTGCGAAGCATAGCTTACCCAAAAAGTCTTATTTCAACGAGAGATACATATACCAATTCCCTAGATTTTTCATACATTTGATGACAGACTAGCTAGTCATACATTCTCACTTTCCGACCAGATACAAGAACATGGAAAAAAAGAAACTTCTGGAAGTTATCAATCTTGAAACACATTTCACTACTGAAGAAGGTACGGTGAAAGCTGTGGACAATGTCAGTTTTACCGTTTATCGTGGCGAAACCGTAGGTATCGTTGGCGAATCGGGTTCTGGCAAATCCGTTACTTCCCTTTCGGCCATGAGGCTGATTCCCGATCCGCCCGGCAAAATCGTCGGAGGCCAAATTCTTTATTATCCCCTAGAAGGAGATCCTATTGACTTAGCTAAGTTAACCGAAAATGAAATGCAGGGAATCCGTGGAAACGAAATTTCCATGATTTTCCAAGAACCGATGACTTCGCTCAATCCTGTTTTCAAATGTGGAGATCAGGTCAATGAAGCCATTAAATTACACCAGAATAAATCCGATACAGATGCAAAGCAACTCACTTTGGAATTATTCGAAAAAGTGCAGCTTCCTAATCCGGAAAGAATTTTCAATGCCTATCCACATCAATTATCCGGAGGACAGAAGCAAAGGGTAATGATAGCTATGGCCATGTCCTGCAACCCGGATATCCTCATTGCTGATGAACCCACAACAGCCTTGGACGTCACCGTCCAGAAGACCATTCTGGAATTGATGAATGATCTAAAAGCGGAAATCGATGCTTCTATCATTTTCATTACCCATGACTTAGGTGTGATTGCGGAAATCGCCGATCATGTCATCGTTATGTACAAGGGCAAGATTGTGGAACAAGGCAATGCTTTGGAAATCTTCCGAACCCCCAGGCATCCATATACGAAAGGACTCTTAGCCTGCCGGCCTCCTTTGGATTATCGAATGAGCCGCCTTCCCATCGTAGCCGATTTCATGGACGTAGAATTCGATGCCGAAGGCAATCGTATCATTACAGAAAAGGAAGCTTCCCTAGAAAAAGTCATAGAATCTGTCAAGGTAAAGCCTTCTGAAACAAAAGCACGGCTCAAGGCCCTTCACGAAAACGAACCCATCCTCAAAGTGAGGAACTTGAAAACATGGTTCCCTTCCGAAAGGAATTTCTTCGGCAAACCGACGAGTTGGGTCAAAGCTGTGGATGATGTAAGTTTCGAGGTGTATCCGGGAGAAACGATGGGGCTGGTTGGAGAGTCGGGTTGTGGAAAAACAACATTGGGCCGTTCCCTTCTCCGCCTGGCACCGATAGAAGGAGGCGAAGTAATTTTCAATGGCAAGAATGTCTTGAATTTGAATGATACGGACATGAAGGAATTGAGAAGGGATATGCAGATCATATTCCAAGATCCTTACTCTTCCCTCAACCCTAGGATGACAATCGGCAATGCCATCATGGAACCTATGCAGGTACATGGCCTTTTAGGCAATGATGCCACACGTAAGGAAAAAGTCGTAGAATTGTTGGAAACGGTAAGTTTGGAAGCACGCCACTTCAGCCGTTACCCTCATGAGTTTTCGGGAGGACAGCGACAAAGAATCTGCATAGCACGGGCTTTGGCAATGGAGCCTCGCTTTATCATTTGTGATGAATCCGTCTCCGCTCTGGATGTTTCCGTACAGGCACAGGTCCTGAACCTCTTGATGGAATTGAGACAGAAATACAATTTCACCTATATTTTCATTTCACACGACCTTTCCGTAGTGAAGTTCATGAGTGATAGGATGATTGTAATGAATAAGGGTAAGATAGAAGAATCCGGTATTGCCGATGAAATCTATGCCAATCCGCAAAGGGAATATACCCAGAAGTTGATCGCAGCTATCCCGAAAGGAAAAATGGAAGATATCGAATCAAGGTTAGGGAGGAGGTAATCATTCGGATTCATCCTCTTCCAATATTTCCTTTACCCGGCCTACACTACCATCTTCCAAACGGACTTTTATCCCGTGCGGATGAAAAGGCGAACGAGTAAGGATATCCTTCACCACTCCGAAAGTCAGATGGCCGGAACGTTGATCTTTTTTCAGAACAATATTCACAGATAAGCCGGAGTGGATGTTTTTCCGATGATTTCCTTCCATTACCATTTTATTTGACCACTTTTAAAATCCGTTGGATATCCAACATTTCTCCTTTTTCCTGAATCGTGATATTGAGAATGATTTCACCTCCCGGCTTTGCCTTCCTTAACATCCTCATCATGGCTAATGTAACCTTTCCCGTCGAATTTTCTTCTTTAACCTTGGATTTCCGCTCATACAACACATTCAGTATGGATATGGTAATATCATCCCCATAACGGTTCCGCACAATAATATCTTCATTAAGTAATTTCTCAATCTGCCCGTTGGTCACTTCGTTATTTTTCAAATTACCCCAATGAATACCATAACGTGTTCCACTTCCCTGAGACAAGGAAAACCTTACCGGCAATGTCATGACCTCCTCTACCGGACTCCCATTCAGGGTTCCCGGTTCCCAATCCGGCATTAGGGAAACAACTCGAAGGGCCTCTTTGCCGCACCCACCTCCTATATCCCTGATGATTTTAGGCGTACCCAGAAGTCCCTCCCTATTCACATTGAAGCTTACATAGACAATCCCTTCAATTCCTTCTGTTTTGGCTTCCTCGGGATAAATGAGGTTTTCCGAAACAAAATCAATCAATTGTTGATTGGAACAGTTCCTTTTCTTTTCCACTTCATCATTGAATTCCGAGCAGCCCGGGAAAAAAGGCATCTCCCTTCCCTTCGTATAGGATGTGGCTTTCTTACCATTCGGTTTCAACAATTCGGGTGGCCCTTTGGGTTTTCTACTCGGTACAAGTGGTTTCATAGGCTCTTCCAATACCATTTCTTCTTCTTGCAACTCAAAGGGAATTTCAAAATTGCGAATCATTCCTATTGGCTTCCCATCCAAGAGGGCCGGTTGCCAAAGGGGCATCAGAGAAACCAAACGCTGGGCTTCCTTTCCACATCCTCCTCCTATATCTTTTACAATTTCGGTTTTACCGACTCTGCCCTCCTCACTAATCATGGCACTCACCACAACAACCCCCTCTATCTTCTTTGAATGGGCAGCCATCGGGTATTTCAAATAATTATCCAAATAGGATTTGATTTCCTTTTCCGTACATTCCCCTGGATTGTCTTCATCTGTACAACTTTTCCAAACAGGAGGAACATCCGCCTTTACCAACAGCACTTCCTCCAGGGTTCCCTTCTGGGAAAAAGCCGTTGACAGGGTTACTAAGTATATGATAAATATGGATATGGATCGCCTAAACATCTCTATAGTATGGTTTATGTATCTTAAGAACGGAAATTCCGCCCATTTTATTTATCATCAAAAAAATTGCCAACTCATTATAATTATCCAATATTTGTAACATCTCTTTTAGCAATTAGCAATTAATTAACGGATTATGGTATTTCACCCTCTATCAAACAGACATTATGCATCTTTTTATTAACAAACAATGTCATTTATCTTGGAGAAGGTGTAACAATCTCTCCCATAACCATTATTTTTGTGTGAAATCACCTTTTCTAATTTGACTTGAAAGGAAATAACGATTCTATTCCTTCAAATATCATAACACTATAAATCCACAACCATGAATCAAAAATCTGTTTTATTCTTTTCTTTATTAATCATGTTGGCCTTCGCTGCCTGTACACCGAAAGTCGCCGATAAAACGACAGAAACCGTCAAGGAAACGGAAGAAATGATCGGTCTGACGACTTCGGATGACAGCAAATACAAATACAAGACCATTCCCGGAGATCCCATTGGTGTAAAAACCTACACCATGAAAAACGGGATGAAGGTTATCATGAGTGTCAATAAAAAAGAACCTCGAATCCAAACCAATATTGCCGTAAGAGCAGGTTCCAAACATGACCCGGCCGATGCTACGGGATTGGCCCACTACCTTGAACATATGATGTTTAAAGGTACCCGGAATATTGCATCTCTTAATTGGGAAGAAGAGAGTAAGCTACTAGAACAAATCTCCGATTTGTATGAAAAGCACCGCAACGAAACCGATCCGGAAAAAAGAAAGGCCATCTATTCCGAAATCGATAAGGTTTCCAATGAAGCTGCAAAACATGTGGCCGCCAATGAGTATGATAAAATGGTTTCCGCTTTGGGCGCCAAAGGAACCAACGCCTATACATGGGTCGAACAAACGGTTTATGTAAACGATATTCCCAGCAATGAGTTGGAACGTTGGATGAAATTGGAATCGGAAAGATTCCAGGAATGTGTACTTCGTTTATTCCACACGGAATTGGAAGCAGTTTACGAAGAGTTCAATATCAATCAGGATCGTGATTTCCGTAAATCCAATGGAGCTATCAGGGAAGTTCTATTTCCTACCCACCCTTATGGTACACAAACTACTATTGGTAAAGGTGAACACCTGAAAAACCCAAGTCATGTAAAAATTCAGGAATATTTTACCAAATACTATGTACCTAACAATATGGCTATCGTGGTTTCCGGCGATTTCGACCCGGATGAAATGGTAAAACTGGCTGAAAAATATTTCGGAGACTATGAAATGAAAAGCATGGATCGCCCGAAATTCGAACCACAACCTGAATTGACAAAAAGGGTCAAACGTACAGTTAATGGACAACAAGACCCTTATGTGGATATGGCTTGGAAATTCGGTGGAGCGAATACAAGTGATCCGGACATGTTAGCTATGATTAACGGTATCATGTATAACCGTAAGGCCGGAATGCTGGATATCAACATCAATCAAAAGCAAAAGATGTTGGAAGCCGATGCCTGGACTTGGGATTATGAAGATTATTCCGTGTTCGGATTGTTTGGTAAGCCTCGTAAAGGGCAAACATTGGCAGAGTGTGAAGAAATCCTCCTTAAGGAAATCGATAGGTTGAGAGCCGGTGATTTTGAAGAATGGATGATGGATGCCGTCATCAAAAACATGAAACTGACCGAAATCAGAGCGGCAGAATCCAATGCGGCACGTGTTGGAGCCATGACCGGTTCATTTACAGGTGGCCGTTCCTGGAACAAATATGTCAATCGTTTCGAGGCCATGAATAAAATCACGAAACAACAGATTATTGATTTTGCCAAGAAGCATTTGAGAAGGGATAATTTCGTTGTCGTTTACAAAGAAACCGGTGAGGACAAGAACGTAATGAAAGTTGACAAGCCCACTATCACACCTGTCAAGGTGAATCGTGAGGAAATGTCTGATTATACCAAATCCTTTATGGCGACTCCTTCAGCTACGCTTTCTCCTGAGTTTGTGAACTACAAAGAAGCCATGTCTTCTTCAGAATTGTATCCCGGCGTAGGATTCGATTATATGAAAAATGAAAGCAATGAGCTTTTCTCCTTGTTATACATTTTGGAAATGGGTAAGAACCATGATAAAAAACTTCCTATCGCCATTGACTATCTTCCATATTTGGGTACTGATAAATATACTGCCGAGCAATTACAGGAAGAATTCTTCAAACTCGGATTGAGTTTCAGTGTCAACAGCGGCAATGAAAGAGTATATGTCAGTTTGAGCGGCTTGGAAGAGTCTTTGGAAAAAGGGGTGGAATTATTCGAACACATCCTTGCTAATGTTAAAGGAGACAAAGAGGCATTGGACAATGTCAAGGCAGATATCATGGTTAAGCGTGAAAACGCTAAAAAGGACAAAAACCAAATCAGAAGAGGTGGGCTAGGTAACTATTCTCGTTATGGAGCCAAATCCGCTTTTAACGATATCATTCCTGAAAAGGAATTGATGGCGATTTCTCCAGATGAATTGGTTGATAGGATTAAAAACCTCACAGGTTATGAGCATAAGATTTTCTACTATGGTACAAAATCCAAAGCGGAAACTTCAGCCATCCTAAAAAAATACCATAAGGTGCCGGCCCAATGCAAAACTATTCCCGAAGGCATTGAATACCCCGAAGTGGGAGGAACCAAGGATGAAGTTTACTTCATCGAATTCCCAATGGTTCAGGCAGAAGTGCTGATGATGTCAAAAGGAACCGAAGAGTTCAGCTTGGATGAATATGTTATGGCCGAATTATACAACAACTATTTCGGATTCGGTCTTTCTTCAATTACCTTCCAGGAAATCAGGGAATCAAGGGCTTTGGCCTATTCTGCATATTCCTATTATGGTTCTCCTAGCAAAAAGGATAAAGCCCACTATTTCCAATCTTATGTTGGAACACAGGCCAATAAATTGAAGGATGCAATTAAAGCCGTTAAGGAAATCAGGGAAGACATGCCGATTTCCGAAGAACAGATCGAAGCATCCAGACAATCCATTATCAAGAAAATCGAAACGGAAAGGATCAACGGTACTTCAAGATACTGGAGTTCCAGAAGCGCCGCCGAAAGAGGTCTGGATTTCGATATCAGAAAAGCCGTTTATGAAAGGATGAAGACGGTAACTGTAGATGATTTGAAAGCATTCCATGAAAAACATGTAAAAGGACGTGAGTTCGTTGTCATGGTTTTGGGAAGCAAGGAAAACATCGGAGAAGAAGGTATGGAATACCTGAATTCCCTGGGGAATGTAAAAGAACTGAGCTTGGAAGAAGTCTTCGGATATTAATATCTGACTAGTTCCTATTAAACATAAAAAATCCCGAATTTTCAGGCTACTGAAAATTCGGGATTTTTTATGTAAATATTTGATAATGAGTATTTAATTCTTGCCGAACTAAGGCCCTTTCATCTCCCTCGTTCGCATAGTGAGTAAATCTCGTTAAGAATTTCCGAAACCTTGGATGAACGAATAGTTTTCGATGCAATCGAAATGGAAGTCTTGTGGACATCCAGATGAGAGAACCGCTAGCGGATGATTTAGAGATTTATGAACGGTTTCTGACTGCAAGGAGGAAAATGCCTTAGAGGTAGTGCCTTTTCTTTTGGTTCATTTTCTTTGGGCAAGCAAAGAAAATGAACTAGCATTAAATAATTGATAATCAGTCTGATACCGGCAAATAAAAATGCATTTGGAATTGTGTTGTTGTTAATGAAAATTCACGTTTTTAGTTTTACTCAAAATTCGGAATGATTCATGTTTTTATTTTCCGATAATATTCCAAGGAATGGATTTAATGTATTGGGGAATGATATCGAATCCGTTTCCATCGGATGGACTCTTGGTGAAATATAGGATTTGCTCCTCTAGGATTGCTGCCATTTTTTTAAATGCAATTTTAGGATTTTCATCAATAATCGGATTTTTTAAATGTCGATAAATCGGATTTTTCGAGTCGTTTTCCAAGAGGATTTCTCCGGTAATAGAATAACGCCCTTTTCTGTCCCGTGAGGAGTGGAAAACCATTTTGAATTGTTGGTCACCGGAATTGTGGTTTTTAAAATGGGCACGGGGGGTTCCTTTTTCTATTCCCATTTGAGCTTGTTCCAAAAAGTGTTTATGGTTGAATTTTTTAGGCACTTTCCCTTGCAGCGAATTAATTTCCGTTTTTATTGAAATTCGTGTTCTTCCCCATGCCCAAAGTAGGTTATTCTTGTTTGTGTTTTCTTTTTTATCAATAATGTTTTTTTGTCGGTTTTTAATAAAATGTTCTATGTGTTCTATTTTATTCCATTTCCCACGATAAATGAAATGTTCTTTTTTGTTGTGGAAAACAATAGCGGGAGTGTATTTGATTTCCTTTGGTGCACTATCGGTAATATTGTAAATAATAAAATCCAGATTTACTTCTTTTGCCAAATTTTCGATACCGGGAAGTGTTTTTTCTTTGAATTCTAATTCTACTTCAGAATTTATGCCTTGGATAAAAACAATAAGTTGATCAGAGTTGGTTGTTTCCGATATTTGACTTTGTAGCCCGAAAGGAAACAAATAGGAAAAGAATAGGAAAAATAATTTCGGCATCTTATTTCTTTTAGTTAGAAAAAAAATAATTTCTTTATCAACTAAAAAGCCGTCTTGAAAATCAGGACGGCTTTTTAGTTTAATGTGATTTATTATATGAATTATCTGAAAAAAATTCTTTTTTTGATCGGAGCAAAATCTTCATTTTCGAATCGGATATCCAGATAATACATCCCTGCCGTCAATTGATTTTTTTTCAATTCAAAAACGCTATCGTCAACATTATTAATTTGCCGAACTATTTTTCCTAGTTGATCGACAAGAGTAATGCCATATGGTTCATTCATATCTTCCATAACAATACTGACTTTGTCAATTGCGGGATTCGGATACACATTGATTGCATCGCTGATATCCTTCAAATCCTCATTCGATACCGTTGTGCAAACCATATTGTCATGGACGAAATTTTTTATGAAATTATCATATTCGGTTCGTGTCGGTTCTTCGAAATAAAAATCAACATGGCCACCATCGGGAACGCTATAAAGACTAGAGGCAATACTTAAACTCTGTGCCTGTTCGTTGATTTTTTGACTACCCTCTAGTGTTACAATGGGGACGACGACGACGTATGCCGTTCCGAAACCATAGGGGACCGTTCCATCATTTTCGCTATGGGTACTCACAATAGGAGGGGCTCCTTCCTGGATAAAATTGGACCGGTACAAAGCTCCTGACATGTTAATGACTCCCTGTATGGACGAGGAGTATTCCATATGTGAATCTCCGGGAAGATCCGTATTACCATTTATGCCCCCTTGTAGGTCAACAAAATCAGTAATAAAAGAGGGGACATTTGCCATTTCTTCGGATATATAAGTCGAATGAAGAGCTACAATGGCTCCTGCGGAAATTCCTCCAGCAATAATGTTCTCCGGGTCGATACCATGTGGATTTCCTTCATCTGCTGATTTTCTCAAAAACCTCACAGCTGCTTTCATATCTGATACGGCCATTACCACTACTTCCATCATGTCCAATGAATCAGGGAGGGGAAACAATGGAAGATCGTAAATTCTATAATCGATGGCTGCGGTGACATATCCCCTTTTGGCATACGTTTCACAAAAAAACGCAACAGTTTCCCGATCCCCTTCAATAAAACTACCTCCAAAGGCATATACGATGACCGGGCGATCTGTACGGGCATCTCCATCAGGAGTATAGATGTCCATATACAAATCCTGAGTATTTCCGGCAACGGTCGTGTTTTGACCGAATTGGACAGTCGTTATAGAAACGGTAGTGGAAATGTCATTGGTATATCTGAAGCCATCGCAACCTTGTGCGAAAGTTTTGGAAGAAAAAACAACCAATAGGATGATAATAGTAATGGTAAAATGCCTCATATTCGATTTTTTAACAACGTGGACGAATGGATGTTTGGGGAGAACCAAATATAGTATTTTTCAATTGAATGGGAATGGGATAAACCTTATATCTGTGTCTTATTTTACATACTAGGAACGACATTCAAAATATTTTAGCAATCTAAGTACTAGGACAAAATTATTTTACCATTAAATGGAGAAGAATTTTTGTTATAGGCAAGGCAAGGCAAGGCGAAAAACACAGGCATAGCCATAGCTATGGCGAGTATTTTCAACGTAGTATATGACAAAAAGACGATTCATTTAATAAGTGATTTGATTTGTCCTAGTACTTA
>JAHDFN010000319.1 GCA_020628145.1 Saprospiraceae bacterium
ATACTGTATGTAACCTTTTCCCTACAGTATTGAACAAGCTCAATGTATATGGAACTACCTTTTCCATTTCCCAAGTCACCATCGTAAAGGATAGTGTATTTAATGTAGGTCATTTGTAATAGATTCATGGTTTTTCTAAAAAACCCGATTATTCAACCGAGGATATATCAATGCTAAGATACGATTATTCCTCTTACATAACGTTTTGTTTAAGTTACAATTCTACTTCCGCTTCCCCACCCTTACAATAACCGATTTTGAAATCGGTGTCCGGCTGCCATCGGCAAAATGATTGATGGGAACCAAGACATTGGTTTCGGGAAAATAGGCCGCGAGATTCCCCTGTGGAATTTCATAAGGAACGACATGGAAACATTTGGCTTCCCTGATGATTCCGTCATATTCGGAAATCAGGTCTATCAAATCAAGGGGCTTCAATCCGTTTTTTTCCAAATCCTCCGGATGCATGAAAATGACGCGTCTTTCATTATGGATACCCCTATACCGATCATGTAAACCGTAAATCGTCGTATTGAACTGGTCGTGGGAACGGATGGTCATCAGAACGAATTCATCTTCCTTCAAATCATATTGGGGTACTTGGCAAACGGAAAATTTCGCCCGCCCGCCTGGTAGTTTTGAAAAATCGCCGGCCCTTGCATTATTGGGTAGATAGAATCCTTCCTTGGCGTGTTTATTATAATTTTCAAATCCTTTGACGACTTTTGAAATCTTATCACGGATGAGATTATAATCGGCAGCCATTTCCAACCAGGGTACTACATGATCTTTTCCTAAGGTAGCCGATGCCATCCGTGCAACGATATCCGGTTCGCTGAGTAAATATCGGGAAGCGGGTTTGAGGCGACCTTGTGATGCATGGACCCTTCCCATACTGTTTTCTACGGTCACATATCTTTCCTTTCCTTCGAAATGGTCTTTTTCCGACCGTCCCAGCGTTGGCAATATCAAGGAAGTCTTTCCGGCAATCAGATGTGTCCGGTTCAGTTTGGTGGAAATGGAAACGGTCAAGTCGCAGTTCTGTAAGGCCCGAGCGGTATAGTAGGTATCCGAAGCGGCAGGAACGAAATTCCCTCCGAGGGAAACGAAAACCTTCGCCTTGCCTTCATACATTGCTTGGATACTTCCTACGGTATCATAACCATCCTCCATTGCAGGTTCGAAACCGAAAACTTCTTTAATCCTTTCGGAAACAACCGGATTGGGATGATGGACGATCCCTACCGTGCGATCTCCCTGTACATTGCTATGGCCCCGAACCGGACAGGTTCCTCCTCCTTCGATACCGATACTTCCTTTGAGCAAAAGAAGATTGACACATTCCATTATGTTTTCCACTCCGTTCTTGTGTTGGGTCAGTCCCATCGCCCAACAGATGATTATTTTTTTGGCCGGAGCCAAAATTCCTACGGCTTCGTCGATCCGTTTTTCATCCACACCGGATTGCTGCATCAATTCATTTAAATCCTGTTGTTCGAGGTCTTGTAAAAAATCATCGAAGCCCTGGGTTTTATTATCAATAAAATCCTGATCCCAAATTCCACCTTTTTCTTTTTCCAATGTATTCAATTTATACATCAGAGATTTTAAGAGTGGAATATCCTGATTTATTTTCACTTGGAGGAAAACATCCGTCAGGCCGGTTCCTCCGGTAAAAAAATCGGCGGTTTTCTGTGGGTTCTTGAATTTTTTCAGGCCGGCTTCCGCCAATGGATTTATCGTGATGATTTTCCCTCCGTTCTGTTTCAGTTTCTGAAGGGAAGACAACATCCGGGGATGATTGGTTCCGGGGTTTTGGCCTATGACCATGACGACATCCGCTTTGTGCAGATCATCCAAGGTTACGGAACCTTTTCCGATACCCAATGTACGTGACAATGCCACTCCGCTGGACTCATGACACATATTGGAGCAATCGGGCATATTATTGGTCCCGAAGGCCCGGATGAACAAGGCATATAAAAAAGCGGCTTCATTACTCGAACGTCCGGAGGTATAAAAAACCGCTTCGTTGGGAGAATCCAATGCCTTGAGTTTTTTCCCGATCAATTCGAATGCTTCTTCCCAAGCAATTTTTTCATAATGCGTCTTTCCTTCCTTCAGTATCATGGGATGGGTGAGACGACCGCTTTTTCCGATTTCATAATCCGACCATGAAGAAATTTCCTGAATGGAATACTTTCGAAAAAAATCTTCTCCTACTTTCTTCAGGGTTGCCTCTTCGGCTAAAGCTTTTGCCCCGTTTTCACAATATTCTCCTAATACGGAACGCTTATCGTCCGGATCGGGCCAGGCACAGCCCGGACAATCGAAACCGTTTTTCCGATTCATTTTCATCAAGGTATTGAAAGCCCTTACCGGTCCCATTTCCTTGACGGCATGTTCCATTGCTACCTTGACACCTGTTATGCCTGCTGCATATTCCGGGGGTGTATTCCATTGGATACCCGTCAATTTTTCAGGGGCGACAACATGGACCTTTCTAGCCGGATTGATATTTTTTTCCATGAAAAGGAAATTTGGTTTTGTTCGTTTCTAAAGTTAAAAAATATATTAAAACGGAGTTGTTCCTAACAAGGATATTCTGAAAGATATAATTTTATGCCACCCAACAATGGATGGTTACTTTTGTTCAATCATAAACATTATGAAAAAAAGATATTTAATCCTTCTCTCCCTTTTGACTTGGCTCTCATGTTCAAAAGACGTAAATATTGATTACGAGAATTTTTACAGATGTAGTAATACGGCCAACATTCCTCAAAGTATTAAAACTTTTCTAGTTGCGGGTCAAAGCAATGCCGGCAACCAGGGAAATTTCAATGATATTCCTTTTGGTTATTTCGATGGCACTTGTGCCTGGCACTATTATTCCGATGAGGAAGGATTCGGGCAATTACAGTCGGAAAATTTTGACAGAGGTGGTGTAGAGGTAAGTATTGGTCGGGAATTATCCTTAAAATATAACGAGCCGATATTTATTTTCAAATATTTCAAAGGGGGAACTCCACTCGTTCCCAAAGATGATCTCGAAGACTGGAGTATCCGTTCGGGAGAATTATATGATGCTTTTCTGAATAATTTTTCGACAATGGAAAGCCATTGCACCAACTGCCGTTTCGACATTATCGGGATGGCTTGGATTCAAGGGGAAAAGGATGCCTCGCTTTCTTCTACGGAATTGGATTATTTTAATGAATTGACTGATTTAATGGGTGGTGTCAGGAATAATTTCGGAGGAGAACTACCTATCTCTATTGTTCAATTGAACCTAGAACACCCTGCCGGGAACTACAATAAGATAAAGATAAGGAATGCACAGAATAATTTTGTTGATAATGATGGGAATGCATTCCTTATTGATGTCGATGATATAGATTACGATCCTGATAATATTCCACATTACGACATGGCCGGTTATTTGGAAATCGGAAGGAGGATAGCTGAAAATTATTAATGGGTTTCTAATAGATTTTATC
>JAHDFN010000320.1 GCA_020628145.1 Saprospiraceae bacterium
GCTTATATCCTAATATCATTAAAAGCGGTTGGTTTATGGCAAAACCAACCGCTTTTTTCATGCCCAATAGTTGTGAGTATCAAAAAAGGCAACATTTTTGTAATATAATGCGTAAATACCTCCTAATGAATATTGATTCCTTAGGTTGTCGAAGAGAAGCTTCGGGCTTCTTCCAATTATTTTTTTACAGCTGCAAATTTTCAATATGAGAAATACCGGTTTTATTCGATGGGGCATCCTGCTTGTTTTCATTTTAGGGATATCTTTCTCCTCACAGGCCAACCAACAACAATTGGATAGCTTACGCATAGCACTAGGTAAGTCTTCAGGCAATGAAAAAGTGGATATACTCAACAATTTGTCAACCCTCTTGCTTCAGAATGAACAAAATGACGAAGCCAAACAACATGCCTATGGTGCAGTAGAATTAGCTGAAGCATCCAATTATCCTTTGGGACTCGCTAAGGCCCAAATCCAATTGGGAACAGCATACCAAAGCAAAAAGGATGATGAAAATGCAATGGCTGCGTTCTTCAAGGCATTGGATATTTACAAATCACAGGAAAACAATACGGGCATTGCCATTGCTCAAAATAAAATCGGAGAAATATTCCTTTTGAAAGATGAAGTAGAACAGGCAATTGACAAATTCAAATCTTCCGAAGCCCTGTTGAAGAATCTCAATAATAAAACCCAATTAGCCAAAGTGTATAAGAACATGGGAGAGGCCTACCTTCAAAAGGAAACACCCGAATACGGGCCTGCTAAAAATTATCTCAATAAATCCTTTAAACTGGAAATACAGGCAAAGAATTTCCAACAGGCAGCCAAAATCGCTCGTGAAATTGCCGGTTATGACATCAATCTGAAAGATTACGAAAGTGCCATGATCTATCTCCGATCAACGATGGAGACTTACCAGGGATTGGGTGACAAATACAATATCGCCGAGGTTTACCATACGATGGGAGAGGTTTATCGTCTTCAGGATTTCCCGGAAGATGCCGTCGGTTTTTTCAATAAAGCGATTGGAATAAGAAAGAACACAGGGGATCAAACCGGATTGGCTGATAGTTATTCTAGTTTGGGAATGACAAATATAAAATTGGGAAACAAACAAAAAGCGACTTCCTCTTTTCAAAAATCCGGTGAAATCCTGACCACTCTAAAAGTAAGTAAGGAAACTCCGGCCATCCTTGAAAAAATCGCTAAGGGTTATGAGGAAATGGGCGACATGCAAAACAGCATTGCCTACTATAAGAAGTTCAACAAGGAAAAGGATGAATTCCGGAAAATGGAAAAAAACAAGGCCACCCTAGAATTAGCGGCCATGTATAATTCCAAATTCGATGCTAAAGAAAAACAGAATGAAATAGATCGTTTACAACTGGAAGGGAAAAACAATAGGAACATCAGGAATTTCCTCATTCTATTGTCAATTCTCGCTTTGGCACTCCTTGCCGTCATGTATAATAGTTTCATGCGGAAAAAAGCAGACAACCTTCTCCTAAAAGCCAAGAACAAGGAAATCGAGGAGCAGAACGGTGTCATTGCCGAAAAGAATGCCACATTGGATACCCTCAACGGGAAACTGGTTAATGAAATGGCTGAAAGGGAATCCGTAGAACAATCCTCTTTTGCAAGAGATCGTTTCTTGGCAACAATGAGTAATGAAATGAGAACGCCACTGAATATCATTAGTGGGCTGACCCATTTACTTCTGACTAATGATCCAAGAAAAGATCAGGTGGAAAACCTTAGAACTTTGCAGTTCTCTGCCAATAATCTTGTCGTATTCATTAATGATGTTTTGGATTTTTCCAATATCGAAGCCGGAAAAATCAGTTTTGACAATATCGACTTCCAACCTCGTAAGACCTTTGATGAAATCAAGGAGCGATTCAGCCTTCCGGCCAAGGACAAAGGCATAGAACTGAATATAGAATATGATCATAAAATGCCGACAGAACTGAATGGAGATCCGACGAGACTTAACCAAGTCATTACAAACTTGGTCAGTACAGCCTTGAAATACACAGAAGAAGGCCGTATAGACATCGGCGTGAAAATGCATGAATTGATTAAGGATAAAGTTACGATGCTCCTCACCGTAAAGGATACAGGAGTAGGAATAGAACAGGAACAACTGGATAAGATGTTTCAGAAGTTTTCACGTTCTGCCGAAGACATGTACGATGGTTACGGTAGTTCAGGATTGGGATTGGCCATCTGTAAACGACTGGTGGATTTACAGAATGGAAAAATCGAAGCTTCAAGCAATATGGGCAATGGAACAGAATTCAGGGTTTACCTCCCTTATTCCATGATTGCAGAGAAAAAAGACGACAAAAAAGTCGATAATAAAAATTATGAACACTTGGCTGGCAATAAGATATTAATTGTTGAAGACAATAAAATCAATCAGTTGGTAGTAGCCAAGATGCTGAAAAAACTTAATATTGATATCGTAACAGCGGATAATGGGCAGGAGGCACTGAACGCTATGAATGAAGCCTATTTCGATTTGATTCTAATGGATATTCAAATGCCCATCATGGATGGTTATAGAGCCACCGCCGAAATCAGGAAGTCGGTTGATCCCCGGGTGCGGGATATTCCTATCATCGCCCTGACTGCTTCAGCTTATTTGACAGAAAAGGAAAAGGCCAAGCTTTTCGGTATGGATGACCATGTAGGCAAACCCTTCGGGCCTGAAGATTTGCTCGATAAAATCAGCCATCATATCAAATTGAATGAAACGGTATAATTATAAAAGCCCTTCCATATGGAAGGGCTTTTATTTTCTATTTTAATTCCGCTTGAATCAACCTATCCACCAACGCCCTTACTCCAATCGTCGCCTTTTCTTCTACAATCTCCAAATTACCGGCTTGGTGCAATTCATAATTCAATTGTGGTTTAGGATCTACATAATAAATAGGAATTCCCCTAGGTGCATACCCCGACAGTCCGGCAGCAGGATATACCTGTAAGGATGTCCCAACAATTATGAGGATATCAGCTATTGAAGTGATGGCCGCCGCTTTTTCCAAATTAGGAACAGCTTCCCCGAACCACACGATATGTGGACGGAGTTGCGATCCTTTTTCGCATTTGTCGTTTTCGGTCACATCCCTTTTCCAATCATACACCAAAGAAGGATCCACGGTACTCCTCACCTTTAATAGCTCACCATGCAAATGCAATACCCTCCTACTCCCTGCCCGCTCATGCAAATCATCCACATTCTGTGTTATCACACACACCTCGAAATACTTGTCCAGATCCGTCAGGGCCAAATGTCCTTCATTAGGTTTTACCGTATGTAATTGTTTCCGTCTCTGATTATAGAATTCCTGTACCAAAGCCCTATTCTTCCTCCATCCCTGAGGAGACGCCACTTCCATCACATCATGACCTTCCCAAAGACC
>JAHDFN010000055.1 GCA_020628145.1 Saprospiraceae bacterium
CAAACCTTCTTTTTTCCAACCTGGATCGAAAAGACGGATGCCGTATTCATTGTTGAAAGCATATTTGGGATGATCCGAAACAGGAAGGAACCGGAATACGATTTCCAATAGGATGATAATAAATAAGAAAGAAGGCAGGGTGATGAATGCAATATTCTTTACGAAATTTTTCAATCGAATTGCTGTGCCGGTTTTTCCTTTTTTGATGCGGGTCATTTCGGGAATGATTTAGGCAAGGTCGGCAAAATACGATTCCGTTTTTCTGAAAACGAAAATACCGATAACAAAAAGGATAATGGATGATATGTAGCTAATGCAAATGAGTGTCCAATCGGGAGACATTCCGGTAAAACCGGCCCGGGCTAGATTCAAGGCACCTGTTAATGGATTGATAGCGAATAGGTACTGGGCCCATATGTGTTCTTTCAGGATGGAAATAGGATATATCACAGGACTCACAAACATCAGGAATTGGATCATGAATGGAATGACATACCTGAAATCACGGTATTTGACATTCAGGGAGGCGAGAAGACAGCCTAGGCCGCATGTTGTCACCAAGGTCAGCAATAAGGCCAAGGGGAAATATATCAAAGAAGGCAGGACTGTAATTTCATTTCCCTTGAACGAATAAAAGGCAATCAATCCGATAAATATGATGAATGCCATTAGGAAATCGAAAAGAGAAGCCAGTATGGAAGAAATGGGGATGACAAGTCGGGGGAAATAAACCTTCTTTATGATATTGGCATTTTCAACCATGCTGTTGGCAGAGCCGGATAATCCGCTGCTGAAAAGATTCCATAGAAGCAATCCGCTGAAATAGAAAACGGCAGGGGGCAGCCCGTCTGTCGGTATTTTCAAAAGGGAAGAAAAGAAGAATGTGAATATCAACATCATAAGCAAGGGCTGTAAAACGGCCCAAAGAAACCCCAGAACAGTCTGCTTGTATTTTACTTTGATATCCCGCCAAGTGAAAAAATAAAACAATTCCCTATACCGCTTGAGTTCCGAAAAGCCCAAATGGAAATTTCCGCTAGGAAGGATGGTGTATTCTGTGCTTTTCTTCTTTTGTGACATTCTAAAAGTTAAAATTCGAAGATTTGCCGCTTTCTATATGCAAATCGGGAAATGATTCTATCTTTAATATTATCTTAATATTTAATAAGTGGAATGATTTTAGTGGTTTTGAACATATGTTAAGGACTGTAGGTTCCAAATAACTAGCTGGATAGCCGGCGTTATGGAAATGAAACCAACAGGGCTTTGATTTTAGAAAGCCGAGAGACAAATTTAAGACAATGATTAGAGTCTTTGGAATCAAAGCCCATTATTTGAAAAAGAACCTAACAGACAAAACCGCTTTTTTACTGGTTTTTGATGGAATTAAATTGATTTTTTTGTAACAGTTGCCCTAGGCTTCTCGTTATTCAAGGAGTGTTTTGCTCACTTTTAAGTTGAAACAAGATGAACTATAGGATCTTTATTTTACCCCTGTTTTTATTCTTTTATTTATCCGGTTCCCTGAAAGCCCAAATGGTAATTGGAGGACAGACCCTTTACGGTGATGAATGGATTGATTATGACCGTACTCATTATAAAATAACCCTTAATGAAGATGGTGTTTACAGGTTGACCTATCAGGAACTTTTCCAAGCAGGAGTCTTTTCCGAAAGTGATGTTCCGACAGGAGCAGAATTCAAATTGTATCGCTTTGGAAACCCTGTTCCCATTTATGTGAATAATCCCGGGGCATTTTCATCAGGAGATTATATTGAATTCTACGGTAGGAAAAACAGAGGGCAAATCGACATGCATCTCTATGCCGATGCATCCGAACAACTCAACCCTCATTATAGTATGTTTTCGGATGATGCCGTTTATTTCCTTACCTGGGGTGACGCTCCTGCAACGGATAATTTACAGAACGTCCCCAATGATCTGAATAACCTACCGGCTGCCGAAACTCTTTGTACCTATAAGGTAGAACGGATATTTTCGGATAGAAGTGAAAATGGTAAGGATTATGGCTCGTCTTCTTGGAAGTGTAGGTATGATTTAGGAGAAGGTTATGCTTCCCAAAAGAAAACCAGCTTGAATGTCAGTGCTGCCGTTGATGATTTGGGGGTTGGAACAACAAAGGCGAAAATCAGATTCTTATCCTATGAAAACCTGATTCATGATGTTACCTTGAACCTGAACAATTCTCCTGTTGTAAATGAAACGTTTAGTGATTGGGCGGTAAAGGAATTTTCTATTGACATTCCCTCTTCGGATTTTGTCGCAGGTGCTAATGTCTTCACCCTGGCTGCCAGTGCTTCTCCTGAAGATAAGTTCGCAGTATCTTATTTTTCTTTGGATTATCCCCGTTTGTTCAATTTCGGTGGTCAGAACATGGTAGAGTTCACAATCCCTGATGCCGCAGGAAAACGGTATTTGGAAATCAATGATTTCGATATTTCAGGGAATCCTCCAATCCTAATCGATTTGACCCATAATGTAAGATTGGAAACAACGGTTTCAGGAACCACGCTTAGAGCGGCGTTACCGGCTGGAGCAGGAGAAAGAAAAATCATACTCTTTAACGATAATTCGGTTAAATCCGCCAACGGAATCGCCAAAAGGGATTTCATCCAATATGATTTTGCCAATGGTGCATTTGATTATATCATGATTACCCATCCCTATTTTTATGATGATGGAAATGGTATTAATTATATCCAACAATATGCGGATTACAGAATGACTCCACAAGGAGGAGAATATAATCCTTTGGTTGTGGATGTCACCCAATTATATGATCAGTTCGGCTATGGAATAGATAGGCATGAAATGTCAATCAGGAACTTCATGAAAAAAGCGGAACTGAGTTGGTCACCGAAATTATTATACCTTATCGGAAAAGGGGTGACATACCAAAAAATGAGGGACGAGCCTGAAGAATGGAACCAATTCTCATTTGTACCTTCATATGGTTATCCCAATTCGGATCACTTGTTCGTCACACCGATTAATTCACCAAACCCGGCAATGGGGGTAGGGCGTTTGGCCTGCAAGAATGCCAACCAGTTAAGGTTGTATTTGGATAAGGTTATCGAATATGAAGATATTCAGGTTACCAATGACTATACATACGATGATAGGGCTTGGATGAAAAATATCCTTCATTTCGGAGGAGGAGATGAAAATATTCAGAACTTCATCAAATCGGAATTGAATGAACTGAAGGACAGTATAGAGGTCAGCGAAATGGCGGCCGAAGTGACTTCGTTCTTTAAAAATTCCACAGGAGTCATAGGAGAAGTGCCACTGGATCAAGTCGTTCCCCTGATCAATAACGGAGCAGCCATGTTGACGTTCTTCGGACATTCGGCACCGAGTACTTTGGATTTCGATTTAGGTAATCCGACTGAATACCAGAACCAAGGAAAATACCCGTTTTTCTATGCCATCGGTTGTAGCACCAATCGGATTTTCGAGGTCGAATCTTCATTGAGTGAGGATTTTGTTTTCATCGAAGATCGAGGATGTATAGGTTTCTTCGGTTCTTCATGGGTGACCTCCCTGGGGAGTTTGAGTCAATATGCCCGTGAATTTTATGACAATATGGGTAATGATGTTTATGGAGGAACCATCGGAGATATCATTAGGACTACGATTATCGACTATGGTGGATCTACATCCTACATTGCCGAATTATTAAGGAATTCCTTAGTCTTGCATGGTGATCCGGCCGTGAGGTTATATCCTTATGATACACCTGATTATATTGTGAATGAAGAAGAGAGTTTCTTAGACCCGGCTATTGTAAATGTACAGGAAGACAGTTTCGATTTGAATCTCGTCATTGCCAATTTGGGTAAGGGGGTAAGGGACTCTTTCAATATTCGACTCCAAAATGAACTGCCCAACGGTTCACTCGTCGAATTGGGTATCCATAGAGTATCGATTTTGGAGTTCGAAACCGAATTTGAATTCAGATTGCCCGTTCAAACGGAGAACTCAATAGGTTCCAACTATATCGTTGTAACATTGGATATTGATGATGAAGTATTGGAAGAACCGATGGCTGCGGAAAATAATAACTCGGCCAAAATCCCATTCTTCGTGGTAGCCAATGATATATTTCCGATTTATCCATATGATTTCAGTATCGTTTCTACCAATACCCCCGTATTGCAGGCTTCTACCGCAAACGTGTTTTCACAGGAAGAAACCTATTATTTCGAAATCGATACAACGGAATTGTTCGATAGCCCGATCAAAGAAGAGGCTTCTTTCACATCGATAGGCGGAGTACTGGATTGGCAACCCCCGATTACCATGATTGATAGTACGGTTTATTATTGGAGGGTCAGTATAGATAGTACCGCTATTTCAGGTAGCGGGTTCAATTGGCATAATAGCTCTTTTGTCTATATAGATGAGAATCCTCCGGGATGGAACCAAAGTCACTATTACCAGTTGATCAAAGACGGTTTTAGTGATTACAGTATCGAACCCGATACCCGATATCAGAAATATGGCGAATTCTATAAGGAAATCAATGTGGTCAACGCTTCCTACCCTAATTTGGGATGGATTGAGATTGCCCTGTTCGAAGACGGATTCAAGGAAATAACCGCTTGGCCATGTCCGGGGCATCCGGAAGCCATTATCATGGCAGTTTATGATCCGGTTACCCTGACAAGGCGGATAAATCCTATGAACGCAACCCAGGAAGCTCCCAATTGTTGGACAGCCGATCTGGGATGGTATATTTTCTATGCGAATGATGCTGCGGAAAGGGCTAAAATCATGGATGCGATAGAAAATGTGGTTCAGGAAGATGACTATGTTGTCTTTTATAATGTGTTCAGGGAGGAGAACCCTGAAAATCTAGCCGTACAGGATTGGGCCTCCGATTCCATCTCAAATGGAGGAAAGAACCTCTTCAATGTACTCGAATCCAAAGGTGCTTCACAAATCCGACTGCTTGAAGAAAATACAGTACCCTACATCCTGATTTATCAGAATGATACCGATGGCTCTACAAACAATAGCTTTACTCCCCTCGAAGTAATGGCCATCAGTCCGGACCAAATCATAGATGCCAGTGTTCAACTTACAGGAGTTGGGGTCGAGGGTCGGATATCATCCGTTGAAATCGGTCCGGCCCAATCATGGGAAACCTTGCTCTGGGAAGTGTCGGAATATGATACGGATACCGAAAACGTAAATGTTGATGTAGTCGGAATCGACGTGAATGGAATGGAATCTGTTGTGATGGACAGTATTACAGCATATAACCAGCCCCTTACTACAATAGATGCTGCTACGTATCCGAAAATCAGATTAGTTTATAACTCCAAGGATACCATTGGACACACGACGCCTCAGTTGGAATATTGGAGGGTACATTATGTCCCTATTCCTGAAGCAGCACTCGTTCCCAATAAACAGTTTGTATTCCATAACGATACTTTGCAGCAGGGAGAACCACTTAGTTTTGAAATCGGAGTTGAAAATATCAGTGATGTGGATATGGATAGCATGCTGATGCATTATACGATTATCGGTTCGGATAATACTCAGGTACTGACAGAGGAGAGGCTAGAGCCGATTTTGAATGGAGAAAGGATTGTAGCTGAATTCGATTATGATACTCGTGACTTGACCGGCGTAAACCGAATTGTCATAGAGGCCAACCCGGATAATGACCAACCTGAATTGTATCATTACAATAATATCGGAATACGGGAATTCTATATTGATAACGATAAACGTAATCCTCTTTTGGATGTCACCTTTGATGGTCTGCGTATCATGGATGGTGATATCGTATCGGCAACACCGGAAATACTCATTACACTTTTGGATGAGAATCCATTCTTAGGACTGACGGATACAAGCCTGCTAAGGGTATTCTTAACTGACCCGGAAGACAATATCACTGAATATTATGTGGATGGGAATACGCTCACATTCTTTCCTGCGAATGTCAATAACCTAGCAGAAGAAAATAAGGCAAGGATGGAATTCAGACCTGAACTGACCGTAGATGGCGTTTATCGTTTGGAAGTAAGGGGCAAGGATGTTACCGGTAATAACTCGGGTAGTTTGGATTATCAGATTACTTTTGAAGTGATTAATGAGGAAATGGTTTCCAATGTATTGAATTATCCTAATCCGTTTTCTACTTCTACCCAATTCGTCTTTACTCTTACAGGAAACGAATTGCCGGATTACATGAAAATCCAGGTCATGACCATTTCCGGCAAAATAGTCCGTGAAATCACGATGGATGAACTAGGCCCTTTAAGGATTGGAAACAATATCACGGAATATAAATGGGATGGTACCGATGAGTATGGGGATAAATTGGCCAATGGTGTCTATGTTTATCGTGTAGTAACCAAAAAGAACGGAGAAGATGTTGGTAGTTATGATACCGGCACCAATAAATACTTCAAAAGGGGAATGGGGAAGATGGTTATTTTGAGATAATTGCCCCTTAGGGAACTTTCAGGAATATATTTACCTTTATGGTTCAAATGGAATTTAAAAGACTTTATATAATTATCGACATTATTATTCGCAGATGCTAGTCGTCCGCTAGGTAATGTCATGTACAAAAAGCCCCTACGGATGTTCTACTCCGTAGGGGCTTTTTCTTTTCTTACTATTTAATTAACCGGACTTATTAATTTAATACATTTGCAACTTCAAAATCTAAGTCGAAATGGCAGATAAAAAATATACCGAATACGAATTGGGAACCCTTGTAGTACTTTATGAAGGAAAAAAGGACAGACTACCTTTGAGAACAGAACTCTCTCCTGCACAATTGTCTTTTCTGAAAAAGTCGTACACGGAAACCATCAGTGGATTAAAGACCGAATTAAAGCTGTTGAAAACCGGCGGTAAAACCGTTGCTAGGACAACCCGGAAAAGAAAAACAGCACCGGTAAAATCCGAAACGAAAAAAGTAGTTGCACCTAAAAAAAACATACTAGGGAAGGCTGCGACTGTTAGAAGAAAAAAGGCAAGTCCTGCGAAACCGAAAAAGGCGAAAGAATATAGGACCTATTCCAAGTTGGATTTGGTAGCCTTTGATAAGGAAATGTTGGAGTACTGGCAAGAGAATAAAATATTCGAAAAATCGGTAGAGGAAAGACCCAAGAATAAATCATTCGTTTTTTATGAAGGTCCGCCTTCCGCCAACGGCCAACCCGGCATACACCACGTCATGTCACGGACGGTCAAGGATACATTCTGTCGTTATAGGACGATGAAGGGAATGCGGGTAGAAAGGAAAGCCGGATGGGATACACACGGCCTACCGATAGAATTGAAAGTAGAGGAAGCACTGGGCATCACGAAGGAGGATATAGGCAAAAAAATATCCGTTGACGATTATAATAAACAATGCAGGGAAACCGTCATGCGGTTTACAGATCAATGGAATGACGTAACCACCAAAATGGGATATTGGGTGGATTTGGATAATCCCTATATCACCTATGAAAACGACTATATAGAATCCGTTTGGAATATCCTTCAGAAACTTTACTCAAAAGGATTATTATATAAAGGTTATACGATACAACCCTATTCTCCGGCGGCCGGTACCGGACTCAGTTCGCACGAGTTGAACCAGCCGGGGTGCTACAAGGATGTGAAGGATACCACTGTTGTAGGACAGTTCAAGATAAAAAGGGAAGAACATTCCCAATTCCTTTTCGATAATGAAAATGAAGATGTACGTTTCTTAGCTTGGACGACTACGCCCTGGACCCTGCCGAGCAATATGGCATTGGCCGTAGGCAAAAAAATAAACTATGTCAAAGTGGATACCTTCAATCCATATACATTCGAAAGAGTGAGTGTGGTATTGGCGAAGGATTTATTAGGCAAATGGTTCAAGGAAAATAATCTTGATGGTGATTTTGAAACGTTCGCAAAAACAGAGAAAAAAGATCGAAACAAGGTACCTCACAAAATAGTAGCCGAGTATAAAGGTAGTCAATTGGAAGGTGTGAATTACGAACAACTATTACCATATGTAAAACCGGAAGGAGATGCGTTCAGGGTGTTGATAGGGGATTTTGTAACCACATCCGATGGTACGGGTATCGTACATATCGCCCCGACTTTCGGTGCGGATGATAAAAAGGTAGGCGATCAGAATGGAATAAACGGATTGACTGTGGAAGATGAATTGGGCAATCCTTCTCCTTTGGTTGACAGGCAGGGGAAATTCGTGAAGGAAGCCGGAGAATTGGCAGGTAAGTATGTCAAGAATTATAAGGATGATCCGAATTATGAAAACATAGATGTCGAAATAGCCGTCAAAATGAAGACGGACAATAAGGCATTCAATGTACAGAAATATGAACATAATTATCCGCACTGTTGGAGAACGGATAAACCCGTATTGTATTATCCTTTGGACTCCTGGTTCATAAAAGCTACGGCTTATAAGGATAGGATGGTGGAATTGAATAAGACCATCAAGTGGAAACCGGCCCATACCGGAGAAAAACGATTCGGTAATTGGTTGGAAAACCTGAACGATTGGAACCTGTCCCGTTCAAGGTATTGGGGCATACCCTTGCCGATATGGAGGAATGAAGAAGGAACCAAGGAAAAATGCATAGGCTCGATAGATGAGTTGAAAAAAGAAGTAGCTTTCGCCAATAAGAAATTGGGCTTGAAACAAGCCGTCCCTAAAGATTTGCACAGGCCTTATATAGATGATGTTGTTTTGTGTTCGAAGGATGGTGAAAAACTGACCCGTGAAGCGGATCTCATAGATGTATGGTTCGATTCGGGTTCGATGCCTTATGCACAATGGCACTATCCCTTCGAAAATAAGGATAAGTTCAAACGCAACTTCCCTGCCGACTTCATAGCAGAAGGAGTAGATCAGACAAGGGGTTGGTTTTATACGCTCCACGCCATAGGTACAATGGCGTTCGACAGCGTAGCTTATAAAACCGTTGTTTCCAATGGATTGGTACTGGACAAGGATGGACGTAAAATGTCCAAACGCTGGGGCAATACTGTTGATCCTTTTGAAACAATAGGCCAGTACGGAGCAGATGCCACCCGTTGGTATATGTTGTCCAATGCACAGCCCTGGGATAATTTGAGGTTCAATGAGGATTATCTGGAAGAGACGAGAAGGAAATTCTTCGGTACTCTTTATAATACTTATTCCTTCTTTGCCTTGTATGCCAATATCGATAAATTCGATTATAGCCAAAAAGAAGTGCCGATGTCCCAACGTCCCGAAATCGACCGTTGGATCATCTCCTTATTGAATTCCCTGGTGAAGGAGGTCGATGCTGATTATGCTGACTATGAACCGACCAATGCTGCCCGTAAGGTACAATCATTCGTATTGGATAATCTGAGTAATTGGTATGTCCGTCTTTGTCGTCGTCGTTTCTGGAAAGGAGAAATGAGCAAGGATAAATTAGCGGCCTACCAGACATTATATACCTGCTTGGATACAATATCCAAACTCATGGCTCCAATCGCTCCGTTCTATGCGGATCGCTTGTATCAGGATTTGAACAAGGTGACCGGCCGTGAAAAACATATGTCCGTACATTTGGCATTGATACCCAAGGTCAACGGGAAATTGATCGATAAGGATTTGGAACAAAGGATGGATTACGCCCAACGTATATCTTCTTTGGTGTTGTCTTTGAGGAAAAAGGAAAATCTGAGGGTGAGGCAGCCCTTGAGCCGGGTCTTATTGCCGATATTGGATAAGTCGTTCCAAAAGCAGGTCGAAGCGGTTAAGGATTTGATATTGTCGGAAGTAAATGTCAAGGAATTCGAATACATAACGGATACTTCGGGCATCGTGAATAAAAGCATCAAGCCCAATTTCAAAACATTGGGAAGACGTTTGGGTAAGGACATGAAAGCCGTTTCGCAAGCCGTAGCCGGATTCAACCAGGATGATATCGCCAAAATCGAAAAGGATGGTGGCTATAAAATGGAAGTCAATGGTAATGAGGTTGAATTGTTGCTGGAAGATTTCGTTATCACTTCTGCGGATATACCCGGTTGGTCGGTAGCCAATGACGGTTCCCTTACAGTAGCATTGGATATCACGCTTACAGATTCGCTCAGGGCGGAAGGAATGGCTCGTGAGTTGGTCAATAGAATCCAAAACCTGAGAAAGTCCAAGGATTTCAAAGTAACCGATCGGATCAAGGTGGATATACAGCATCATGAAATGTTGGAAGCTGCCGTTGCCCAATTCGGGGATTATGTGAAAACGGAAGTCTTAGCGGATTCTTTGGAATTGGTTCAACAGGCCAAAGGAGAGAAAATAGATTTGGATGGAGTTGAATTGATGTTCAATATTAGTAGGAATTAAAAAAATATTTTTATATTCATTCAATGAAGAAGAAAACCGATTCTAAAAAAGAGAAGATAAATCGACTGGCTTCAACTGATTTGAAAAAAGTCAGAGGAGGTGCAGGTGCGGATTTTAATTTGCATGAGTATTATTTATCGTACTGATTTCTCTTCCTAAACCTAAGTTACCACTGTGGATTTATTGTCAAATAAATCCACAGTGGAAAATACTTACCCACCACCAAATAGAAATTCAATCGAGTTGTAAGTTTATTTATTACTTGAACATTTGTTCAGGTGTTCATCTTTTTAATTCACATGCTATGAAAAAGAAAAAGTTTAAGAAAATTCCAAGTAAGGATCTGAAACAGGTTAAGGGTGGAGCGAAGAATATTGTGATTGAAGATCATGTTGCAATGATCGTGGCCTCTGCTATTATTATTGAAGACGATATTGTTTTTTAGTACGTTTAATATCAAAGTTGCTTTATGAAAAAGAAAACATTGAAAGAAATACCTAAGGGAAATCTCAAACAGATTAAAGGGCGTGGAAGTAATTTTATTATAGAAGATCATGTAATTGGTAAAGTCGAAACCGATTCTATTATTATCGAGGACAATGTAATCGGCAAGAATTCAATTTGAATAATTGATGATGTTGCCGGTTAAGTTTTAATTGATTAATTTAATGGCTGCTTTCCAATAGAAACAGCCATTATTATGATAAATGCTTTTTTATATGCACCGCAATATCGGCCGAACATGTCATCCATGATCAGGTCGGCAGAATTTTACGGCCTTAAAAAGATTTTCATATACGACAAAAACGGACTGCTTTCTCCTCCGAATAATAAAACATCAAAAGCGGATATGGAGCATCTGGCCCGTGTTTGGACGGCAGGAGCCATACACCATATTGAAGTGGTGAAAGTCGAAGATCCTTTGGTTTTTTTGAAAAACTACCAAGGGCGGAAAATCGCAACATTAGTCGATGAAAATGCTCGTCATCTGAATGATTTTCAATTCATGGAAAATGATTTGATTTTATTCGGTTCGGAAAAGGAAGGATTGGATAAGGAGGCTGAGGAAATAATGCAACATGCGGTTTATCTTCCTTCTTTCGGGAAAACCTCATGTTTGAATGTCGCAGTGACTTTTGGAATTGTAATTCATCAAGCCTTGCTGTCAGTCAATGCTTGAATTGATGTGTTTTTTAGTTGATAAATATTTTATTATGAAAAAGAAAAAAATAAAGCAGTTGTCCCTCCGGGAACAGAAGGAAATTAAAGGAAAAGGTGGTGATATTATTATCGTGGATATTATCGGTGGCCGGACGGAAAAACCCCATGTGGGGACAATCATAATTGACGATATAATAATGGGGTAATTCATGTGTGTGCTTTAAGCACCTTTAAGGATTTTTACTTGCCGAACTTGGCCCCGTAATAAATGAAAGGGAAGCTATCATCTACTTTAGGTAGTTTCTTTTTTTGTTGTTCGTCCAGTTGTTCATAAGCCGCTTTTACATACCACTGCGGATTATGGAAATGCATTTTTAATTTTAATTCCGTCATTAATGCATTGTATTTTTGACGATTGGATTTTACCTCTTCCCTGTTTCTTTTATCTACGAATGGAATGAAATTGAATTCCGTAGGATTGGGTGAAACATACCTTTCTTTTATGGCGGTAAATAATTGATATTTGTTTTTTTCTTCCTGATACCAATTGCGTATGCCGTTGTTCTTATAAGGAGGAGACCATAGGAATGGAATAGGATCAAGGTAGTATTCGAAACGGTTTATTTTTCCGGATAAAAGCTGTTCGACTTTTTCCTTGAATTTTTTTCCACCCACTGTCCTCGGCGATGCAAAAGTATAAGCCTGTTGGATAGGGAATCCTGCACCTTCCAAGTATGCTGCCGAAAGGATTGTCATCGCTCCCCCCAAGCTATGTCCCGCTATCCATATTTTTTTGTTTTTTGCATCGAATTTTCCCAATGTTGAAATCATCTCATCTCGGATGAGTTGAAAACTATTCCAAAAACCCCGATGTATTTTTATTCCCTCCAAAGCCCCATCTGCCTGTTTCATTCCGATTTTGAAATCTGTTCCGGTCCATTCAGCCAACATATCGTCACCCACATTATCAGTGCCTCTGAAAATGATAAAAACAGCATTTGATGTTGAAATAAGCATGACCTCCGGGTCAAAACCTTTAGTACTGATTCCCAAAACTTTTTTATGTTCGGTCTCGTGGATGAATTTAAAATCCACCTTCTCCCCTTTTGGGAAATAATGCCTGAATCGTTTTTTAAAAGCACATTCGAAATTCCCTTCATTAATCACTGAATGCCCAACCAACCATTTGGTAGAAATCAGCGTGTCGGCAACTTGCCTATCTTTCAAATACCTGAACTGGTAATCCAATCTTTCAGGATACATCAATTCCGTCATTTTGGCCAAAAGAAATGTATTTACAGGATGATATCCATTGGCATTAATATCAAAATGAGCCATGCACCCCTTTTCCTCTTCAGGGATATCGAATTCGAAAAAAGGAGCGGAACAATCTGTTGATTGACCATATAGATAGATGGAAGTGAATAATAAGATGAAAAGAGAAAACGAAAACTTCATGGCTTGGATTTGAAAATGAAAACAAAAATAGACTTTGTTTATTAGACATTATTACGAATTGTTTTTTATGGAGATAAAATTATGGATTTTGCCTTCAGTCGATGAACACACGGAATCTGATAGCCCTAGCTATCAAGATGAGTATGTGAAGAAGGATGAAGGCGAAAGATGAATTTTAGCCATACAATTTAATTCGTAATAATGTCTATTACAAGTAGAAATCCGGACAACCCTGAAATTTCACGTAGGAAATTTGCCTTTCCGAAATACTTATCGTAATATTGCGATATGGGAAAGAGTAAATCCATATTATTCACACCACGCCAGAATGAATTAGCGGAGATAGCCAAAGCATTGGCCCATCCCGCCCGTATTGCCATTTTGGATTATTTATTGAAAAAAGGAACATGTGTTTGTGGTGATATTGTTGACGAGTTGCCACTTTCCCAATCAACGGTTTCCCAGCACCTCAAGGCAATGAAAAAGGCGGGGATTATCAAAGGAGAAGTAGAAGGGGCGAACAGGTGCTATTGCATAGATTTGGTGAAATATGCCAAATGGATGGAAAACATCCGGGGCATGTTCAAATGCTGTTGATATTTTTTTGGCTATAGCTATCGTAATATTGCGATGTAATAATACAGGCTTGCCCTTGGTGGTGAATCTGATTTCTTAACTATTAAATTTATAATCATGCATAAATTCATAATGCTCCTCATGGGGCCTTTGGCTTGGGCTTGTTGCAGTTGTTGTGGCGGTGGATGTTGTTTCCCCGGATGTTGCTAAGTCCATAAAGGGATAATTGGCTTTATCAATCATCATAGATGAAATCCGATTAAGTTATGTATCCATTTTGGGGTATGGGGCCTTGTGCCTTATATCCCATTTTATATTTCGGACTGATTTTTATAAAACTTTCGAATGGAAATCCTCTTTACAAATTCCCTTGATTCATAATGATTTGTAAATGAAAAACCAATGAATGTAAACGCAATCGAACATTTTAACAACCCTTAACCGAATGCGGATAATATTAATTTTTCCTTTCAAAATCCTTAACCGGATTATCACTTTTTCATACGTCCTATCCACATATATTGAAAAAACAAAAAACATTTTAAACCATCAAAATCAAAAGTCATGAAGAAATCAAAAGGAATTTTAAACTGGGCATTATTCGCATTTTGTATTTCAATTACGATGAGTAGTTGCATGTATAAAACCGTCGGAGGGGTAAAGTATGTAGAAAAACCGAATAAGGTGGATGACATCAATATCAGATACGATGCGGCTTCCGAATATGCATACGGAGAAAGCATTCCTTTCGGCATAGAGATGATTGCCAAAAGGAAAATGAAACGTACAACGGGTTATTTGGGCGGAAACCTTTCTTGGAATAATTTTATCATAGATGTGGAAGGAGCAAGCCTTCAGGATGGAAAAATCATTCTGCCTACAGACAAGGAGAAATTACCTGGTGGAGAAGTAACATTAAAGGTTCGATTGAAGGGGAATCGAGCCGTTAAGGATTCGGAAACCATTATCTTGAAAAACATAGAGCGTTTGGAATTGAAATATGATGAAAGGGAATCCGTACTCGGCCCAAGAGGCAAAGTCGATTTGGGCATTGTCAGCTTTTTTGATAATCATTCCCAAGCAGAAACCAAAGGTTATCTAAAAGGAAATAAGAACTGGGATAATTATAGGGTAGAGATCGAAGGAGGAACTTTCAAGAATGGGACATTGACCATCGGTTTTCCCGATAACCACAAGGTGAAAGTAAGAGCGTCCTTATTGACACATCCCGGGATTTATTCCGAATTGGAAATTCCATTGGATTATAAAGGAAAATATACCACCTATTATGACGGAAGGGATGGTCGTAATGGAAGAGTGGGATCGAATGGGAGAACAGGAAGGAATGGAAGAAGGTATTCCGGTGTAGGGGGTAATGGCGGTCATGGTTATAATGGCGGTCATGGTCAGGATGGTGATGATGGACGAATGGGAGAGGATGGGGAAGACGTGGATGTTTATGTCTCTGCCGAAGAAAATGCAGAACTGGGAACGACCATCATTTCTGTAATGAGTGTGGGGCGTAATTCAGGTAAAAGGAGTTTGGCCAAATTCACACCCGAAGGCGGAAGCTTTATGATATATGCCCGTGGTGGCGATGGCGGTAATGGCGGAAACGGCGGTTATGGCGGTCGTGGTGGACACGGTGGTTTCGGAGATAAGAAAAGGGAAACGACTAACAAGAACGGAACGGTGACCGTTACTTGTGGCAATGGCGGGAATGGCGGCCATTCAGGCAATGGCGGTGACGGTGGCGACGGTGGCCGTGGTGGCGATGGAGGAACGATTACATTCCACATCGATCCATCCGCAGCTCCTTACCAATATCTGATTAGATACGATGTAAGAGGAGGTAGAAGTGGAGACAGCGGTACGGCAGGTGTTTCCTATAACCCGGGAGAAGGAGGACAGGGAGGATGTTCCAATGGAAGAGATGGCCGTAGAGGAAGAACGGGGAACCGTGGATTCCGTGGTCGTGATGGAGCAGAAGGAAACACTCCTAAGTACATTGTGGAACCGGTCGATATCGATTGGAGCAAAGGTGGACACGCATAGGGTGTTTTGGAAATCAGCAATTTTTTAAGATATGAATCCCGGATTTTAGTCCTTGAAAATCCCGGATTTTTCTTTTTTCAATGGGAACATTCTTATTTTCGGGTAAACCAAATTGGGAGCATGATGAAATCTTACTTGATTTTCCTTATCGGAATGACCGTGGCCTTGTTTTCCTGTCAACCCGAAAAGGCAGAACCGACAGTCGAACCGGATTCCGATAAAACGGAAAAACCTTTCGAACATGATGAAATCATTATAGATGATGAAGTATCTGTAAATGATGGAGAAACAGAAGGGGAAGTCGAAAGGGAAAATCCATATCTGATAGAAAAAAAGGATTTATCCGAACTTGAATATCTGATGTCCTTTATTCCTGATAATCATCTGGTGTTGGATTATGAATATGGAGACCTGAATAAGGACGGTTTGAAAAAGGATGTCATCCTGATAGCTTATCAACCTGATTTGGAACGGAATCGTGAGGATGATGTGAAACGACCCTTATTTATCCTGACAAGGACGTCGGATGGTAAATTGAAAAAAGAAGCAAGGAATGATAATGTGGCACTTTGCTCGACCTGTGGTGGCGTAATGGGAGATCCTTATCAGGATATTGCCATTAAGAACGGTTATTTTTCCATAGAGCATTATGGCGGGAGTTCATGGCGATGGACACGGATTATTACATTCAAATACGATGAGGGGGGAAAGGGATGGTTACTGCATAAGGATGGTGGTTTGGAATACCATGCGAGTAATCCGGATGATTCCAAGGAAACCGTAAAGACGAGCAAGGATTTCGGTATCGTTCCTTTTGGAGATTATAAGGGATGATATAGAATCTTTATCATTATTTTTACGTAAGAATAAATCGGGAGCGTTTGGTTTTCTCCTACTTCAATACAAGCAGTGGTAATCTGACTAGGATATGCTGAAATCATCAATGGAAATCAACCATGATTATTTCACTCGGATAATGGATGTTATCGGGGAAAGGACACTCTTACGCCCTGCCGAATATAAAGAATCATTACTTGTGGATTGTATCCATAAGAGAATGTTGGTTTCAAGAGTTTTGAATGTTCCGGGTTACCTGGAATTTCTAAGGGAAGATGAAAACGAAGTTTACGAACTGGGTCGCCTTATCATCTCTACAGACAAGCAGGTTGAACATGAAAAATTGTATAAAACCCTATTCGATAGCTCCTTTGATGGAATCATCCTATACAATGTATTGGAAAATAAGATTATAGAGACCAACCAAGCGATGTCTTCCATCTTTGGTTATAGGCAGGACGAATTACTGGGCATGGATCCCATCCAATTATTACATGAAAGTGTAAATGGGGATACGGACTTGGCAGAAATCCTCAGTAGTACCCTCCAACAATTGGCAATGGGTTCGGAATTCAATTATACTTTCGAACACGAACGGAAAACGGGAGAGGTCTTCCATGCCAATGTTACCCTGCTACCCATTACCTTAAAGAACATCCCTCATGCCCTCATTGTTTTTAGGGATATTTCAGAAATTATCAAAAAGGAAAGGATAGCCCGGGAAAATAAGGAAGGATTCCAATCCATTTTCAAATTGAATCCCTTGGGAATATCCGTAGCCGGAATGGATAATGTGATAGTGGATGCCAACGAGGCGTTTGTTGAAACATTCGGTTATCGGGTGGGGGAAATGAATGGGATTTCTTTTGATGATTTGACTTACTTGGATTATGAAGAGAACCATATAAAGGCCGGAAAGCTTGTCAATGGTGAGATGGAACGGCTTGTCGTAGAAAAAATGTATTATAAGAAAAGTGGAAAACCTTTCCTTGCCCGGGTTTGGGTCAATCTTTTCGAAAGGGACAATGAATTGTTTTTCCTGACTTTGGTGGAGGATATTACAGACAAAAAGAAAAGCGAACAGGAACTCAAGGAAAAGGAAGAACGTTACAAGGCATTGTTCAATAATTCCAATGTAGGTATCGTGGTATTGGATTTGAAAAACCGTGAAGCCATTGATGTCAATCCCGCTGCAATAAGATTATTCGGACAGGACAGGGAATCGCTATTGATAAGTAGCATGCCGGAGCAGAGTCCGAAATTCCAACCTGATGGGGAATCGTCCGTTGATAAGATTCATGCCATCCTCTCTGAATTCAGGCGTACATTGAAAGAAGTCAGTTTTGAATGGCAATTCCTTCGTCAATCGACAGGACAGCGGTTCGAGGCGATTGTAACCTTCAGCCCCATTACCCTGGGAGGAGAAACCGCCGCAGTGATGTTTGTCAATGATCTTACCGAAAGGCTGGAAGCCGAAAGGAAGATTTCCCGACAGGTGGCCATCTTGGATAGGAAGAATAGGCAATTGAAAGAGTATATCAATTCCAATATGGAGTTGGAAAGTTTTGCTTATGTGGCCTCCCATGATTTAAAAGAACCCCTTCGATCCATTTCCAGTTTTACGCAGTTGCTACAAAGAAAATACGGAGATGTTTTTGATGAAGGGGCAAAGGAATATATGGGATACATCACAAAGAGTGTGGATAATATGAATACCCTGATTCAGGATTTGTTATCATACTCAAGGGTTTCTACGGAAGAACTCAATGTTACAGCAATCGATATGAATAAAATGGTTTCTGACTTGGCAGAATTATATCTTTTGCAAGGAAATAAAAAAGCTGTTTTTACAATACAAGATCTACCGGATAATTTGAAATGTAATAAAACCAAAATCCGTCAGGTATTTCAGAACCTGATAGGGAATGCCATCAAATTCCGAAAAAAAGGAGAAATTCCTGAAATTTCGATTTCCTGCAAAGGCTTCAAATCCGATCGTTGGAAATTTACAGTAAAAGACAATGGAATCGGAATGGCAAAAGAATACAAGGAAAAAATATTTCTTGTTTTTAAAAGATTACATACCAAATCCGAATATGAAGGTTCGGGTATCGGTTTGGCGATTTGTAAAAAAATAGTGGAACAACACGGAGGTGAAATCTGGGTGGAATCGGAACCCGGAAAAGGATCCTCTTTTCATTTTACGATTAAAAAGAACTTGATTAAATTAATTGAATAAAAAACAACACCATGAGATTTTTTTATTATTGTCCCTAATATTTTTATTGGGGGCTTGCTCTAAAGATGAATGTTATCATCCGGATGATATAATGGGGCGGTGGTATTTTGTATTTGTCGGTAATAATAACTATTTGGAATTCACCGAAACGGAAGTTATTGGAAATTTATTTGAAAACGGAACATATGTCATGGATTGTAATACGGTAATCGTTGATACACCAACGATAAATGAAACTTATACTTTTTCAATAAAGGAAGTATCCGCAACGGAAATTAAAATTGATGTGGGAGGGACCAATTGCAGAACGTATTATCGGTAAATCAGGCAACGTTAAAAAAGTCATTTCAACGCATTCTGCGTTGAAATGACTAAAAAAAATACTACATCATACCTAGGTGTTGCAAGGTAAGAATGTTCAGGTTTCCCTTAGGCAGATTGTTTTCCTCCTGATATTTGAATAAGGCGGCCTTGGTCATTTTGTCAAGTTCTCCTGTAGCATTGACATCTAAGCCGGCGGTCTTTAATTTTACTTGTAAATCGCTAAGTAATTCCTCATCGATTAATTCGTTACAAATAACTTCCGTCCAATCCGTAGTGCCTTCCGAAACAAGTTGGGCAATTTTAAATGTTTTCATCATGTACTCATCCGTTTCGTCCGTGTTCTTTACGACTTTTATGCTCTGCGTTCCTCCTCCTGTTTCTACTAGACACCATACTTCACAGTCTTTGGGATCCTTGGCTAAACATGGGCCGTCCTTCTTTTTCTTAACCCATTTGGAAGTCTTGGCAGACGTTACTTCTACATTTTCCAAATCCACTCCTGTTTCATCTTCCCCTGTAAAAACAGGATAATCAATATCAACGTAAATGGTTTTATTAGGCATCATACACCGGGCATAACATTTTCCTTTTTCGGGTTCTAATGGCATACTGGTATTATCAGGAAAAGTATCCTGTTTTTCAACTATCGGAGTGATAGGAGTCGTATCGGGAATGCTTGTATAAACATACTCGATACAGAAATAAAATATCAAACATCCTATAACCGGGAAAACCGCTAGGAATTTCAAAGCCCCCCTGGGCTTCGATTGGGATTTTTTCATCATAATTAATCTACTTTTAATAGGTTTGTGAAATAAATTATTGCATAAGTCATATCCGCGGAAATTTTCTTTGACTTGGTTGACTAGGAATTCAGCATATTTTAAAGGATTGCCTTCCTTTTTTATTACTTCATGATCAGCAATATATTCATGGATTTGGGTTATGCTTTTTTTGTAGAAATATACAATAGGGTTGAACCAGAAAACAATTTTCATTATTTCCATCAACATTAAATCCAAGCTGTGTTTTCCTTTTATATGGGCGAGCTCATGCTCAATAATGTCGGATTTTTCTTCGTTTGTGAAATCACTGAATTTCTTTTCTTCAAGAAAAATCTGATTGAAAAAAGAGAAAATGCCGATGTTCTTTTCAGTGTATAAATAAGTGACTTTGCCTCGGGTTATTTTTTTGCAATTTTTTGATAATATTAAAATTTGCTTAATCCCTTTGTAAAAAACAAAAGCACTAATGAAAAATCCGATAAGATAAATTCCCGAAATAATTAAAAGGGAATGGTGGGTGATGAATTCTAATAAATTAAAATTATTATTCGCATTATTTATGACTTCCGGATTAATAAGGTTGCTTGTTTCGGCGGCTTCTTTTTGAGTTGCAATGGGGATGTTGATCGTATAAGTGAAAATGGGAATGGATAAGGAAAATAAAATGGAAAGCAATAAAAACAACCTGTTCCAATGGAATAGTGTTTCATTTTTTAAAATGAAAAAATAAATAAGGTAGAAGCAGAAAAGACAAAAACTCGCCTCAATTAAATATGTGAAAAATAATTCCAATTTTATTTTCTTTTTTTCTTTATGTCTTTAAGCAGTTTTTCCAACTCCTCGATATTGTCCCTGTTCTCTTGGAGGAAATAAGAAACCATTTTCTCGTAAGAACCATTGAAGTATTCTTTGAATAATTTCGAAAAGGACTGATTCCGATATTCTTCTTGGCTTAGGATAGGGTAGTACCGGTGTGTCTTTCCGAATGCATCATGACCGATAATTCCCCTTTCCTGTAATTTCCTTACAATCGTACTCACACTTGTATAAGGGGGCTGGGGTTTGGGCATTTCAGCAATAATCTCCTTGATAAAACCCTTTTGGATCCTCCAAAGGATTTTCATGATTTCTTCTTCTATTGAGATGTACTTTCATAAAACAAACATAATAACTTATTTTGAGTTAATCAACTTAAAATAAGTTAAAATTGTTTTTTAAGATTGTCAGAATAATTTTTTTAAAAAAATATATTTCTACGACTCACTTTTTTGCAACATCCCCATCT
>JAHDFN010000056.1 GCA_020628145.1 Saprospiraceae bacterium
CTGATCGGTGATGATAGGAATGCGATTCAAGTCCCAAGTAGCCGGGTCATTCCAATCTCCGTTTTGAACGGCGGTAATGATTGCATTGAAGTATTCACTTTCATTATGCTTTGAGGCAGAACTTGAATTGATGTTGATTAAAAAGAAAAGGAGGAAAGTAATTGATAGTAGATGTAATTTCATTCTTAATGTTTGAATGCTAAAGAAATGATGAATCAACTATCGAGGTTTTCAGTATTTTACTGTCACAAAATAATCAAACCTGTGTTTGATTTATAAAAAATCATATTTTTAAAATAAAGATTAACAAATACTTATAAAAGTTTATTTTTAACTTCCTTTTAGTCAGTAGCCTTATCTATTCTTAGGATTCGACATGTGTTTTTCATGATAGCTATTGTATCTCCAGAAGTGTGATGAATCCGAGGGAGACAAGTGTTATACTATAGCAAATCCAAGCAAAGGCATTGATGTAAATGGCTCTTCTGAGAATGAAAATACTTTTTTTCCTATTGGAGAAAATATACATGAATGAAGATACGATTCCTGCAAAACAACCGGAGGAAGATATACAACAGGTGAAAAAAAGAAGAGTACCGGTGCGGTTGCCGGGTGTGAAAATAGCATTGGGTGATGCGATTAATGCCATAAGGCCTAGGGTGGAAATAAGAAAGAAAAAGGCGATGGGTAGCATTTGCATCCAAGCTACATTTGCGAAACGAGCCAAAAGGGTACCATGAGGAAAATAATCCCCTTTTTGTTCATCAATGATGAAGTCGTCGATTATACCTTCTTCTTCATTTTCGTTCATGGATAAATGTAGATAAAAAAAGAAGAAGTGACAAACCCTGTTTGTCACTTCTTCTGTACCTATTTGATGTACTCCGCTTTGATTTCTTCGTAGGAAGGCAGTTTGGATATATGCCATTTTTGGATGATTTTCCCATCTTTCCAAAGCAGGACTCCCGGATTGGAGCGTACAATGGTTTTTAATAGGATGTCATCAGCAGTATAGAAAGGGTAGGCGGCCTGTACTTCATGCCTGAATTCGTCTATCTGTGCCGCAGAATATGGCTTTGTAATCGCATAGGATATGATTTTATCCTTTTCGGCAGCAGCGAATAGAGGGTTCAACTTGTCTGTATAATATTTTTTATAGCTTTCATCCCAATCATATTTCATGGCAACGTATTCCTTATTTTGGATATCTGCGATATTCTTTACAATATTGAAACTATCCGGAATGCCGGCGATGGCTACCGTATCGATTGTGAATACGGTATCTTTCCTTATCGCTTTTTCCCGGGATTCTTCGAATTTCAATTTATAGGCAACCGTCATGAAATGATAGCCTTCGTAATCCAGTAATTGTTGGGCCAAGTCATTCCCATCCAAATCAGTAACTGAGAATTCGGATATCTTGGTCGTTTTGACTTCTTCCCTGATTTGATCCACTGTTTCATAGTTCTCTTTGAAATTCGGTTCCGTGAATTTCTTCAGGTAATCATTCATGGAAAGTACCTGTGTTTTACCTGAACTTTTCTCTCGGATAAGGTAGGAGACTTCTGCACTACCCATCGCTTCTTCTTCCTGAAGTTTTACAGCCCTCACGTCTGTACCGGATTTAAATGGCCTGAAATCCTGCATGGGTAAACCCCAAAACGTATTTCTGAAACAAAATAGCGTGACTAATAAAGTAGAGGCCAATATCAACCCCGTCCTGATTTTTGAATTGAAGAGGACATGTTTTTTCTTCCAGAATAATATAAAAAGAACGGCAGGGAATAATAAGGCTACATCCTTGAAGAATGACACCTTGGGTTCCAGTTTAATGAAATCACCGAAGCAACCGCAATCGGTTACCTTCATGTTATTCTTATCATAATCCCCCCAACTGCCGAAACTGAAGAAATTGGTGCCTTCCGGAACATATCCGGTCAGATAGGTGAAGCCGGTCAGTAAGGTGAAAAAACCAACAATTAGGAAAAATAGCCAGGCGGTTAACTTTCTGGTATATCCCAATATCATCATAACTCCTAAAACAATTTCTAGGATAATCATGAATAATGAAAAGGCTAGAGCATATTCATTGAAAAATGATAAGACCGGACCGAGGAAATCGAAAAAATGGGTTTGGAATTCTCCGAAATACTGTTCCATCTTATAGGCGGTTCCCTTAGGGTCTATGGCTTTTACATAACCGGAAAATATGAACAATGCCCCACAGAAATTCTGTAGATAGGTGACAACCCAGTTCTTGATGTCGGCCCATTCTTCCTTGCCTTTCTTCAAAGCGAAATTCAGACCTGTTAGTATGATGGCCGTAATGGCTATCCTGATAAGTAATCCTGTCAGTGTCATTGCAGATGGTTTTTATTCAATAACTATGGATATGTTTTTATATCTAATTTTTTTCTTCTAATCTAATAAGGGCGAATAATGCATAATTGATGATATCAAGATAATTGGCATCCAAGCCTTCCGAAATAATGGTTTGTCCTTCATTATCTTCGATTTGTTTCATCCTGAGGAGTTTTTGTAGGATTAAATCCGTAATGGACGAAATCCGCATATTTCTCCATGCTTCACCATAATCATGGTTTTTCCGAATCATCAGGCTTCGTGCTTTTTCTGCATGTTGATCATACCATCCAACCACTTTTCCATATTCTACATCCAAGCCTTCATCTTTTGAAACCTCCAATTGGATAATGCCCATGATCCCGTAATTGACAAGGGCCATATATTCCCCGTCCACACTTTCTCCGACTTTGTTTTCTCCTGTTTCTTCGATAATCCTGACTCTTTCGGCTTTGATATACATCTGATCCGTTACAGAAGTAGGTCGCATGATACGCCAAGCCGTACCGTAATCCTTGGTTTTTTTAAGGAAAATATCACGGCATTTATTCAACTCCGCATCATATTGTGAAAGTGTTTTCTCCAATTGATTGAAAATTTAGGGGCAAATATAAATAAAGCGTGGTTTGTACGGTTTATAATGCAAAGGTATTCGTCAAATTGTTTTAAACTTGTTAATGAAAAACGAATCCGATGTGAATGAATTCGAATAGATATCAGATGTAATGGATAATGATGAAATCACTCAATTTCGCTGGTAGAATATGTTGCCTTGAAAGACCCTGGGTCATGGGTATTCTGAATGTTACTCCGGATTCGTTTTATGATGGCGGAAAATATGAATTGGAATATAATGCCCTTCGCCAAGTAGAAAAGATGCTTGAAGCCGGGGCTGATATTATTGACATTGGAGGGATGTCTTCCCGACCCGGAGCAGAAGTTATTGATAAGGAATCGGAACTAGCTAGGGTCATCCCAATGATCAAAGCATTGGTCAAGGAATTTCCAAACATTATCATTTCGGTCGATACTGTAAGAGGGGCTGTCGCCCAAGCAGCTATAGAGGAGGGAGCGTTGATGGTGAATGATATTTCGGCGGGCCGTTTGACTAGCAACATGTACCCAACCGTTTCCGATTTAAACGTTCCTTATGTCCTCATGCACATGCAGGGACGTCCGGAAAACATGCAGGTAAATCCTTCCTATGGAAATGTAAGGGATACATTGATGGAGTTTTTCGTTCGTGAAATCGAAAAATTAAATAAATCCGGTATAAAGGATGTCATTTTGGATGTCGGCTTTGGCTTTGGTAAAACATTGGAACAGAATTATCAATTATTGAATTCGATGGAAGCATTCAAAGTCTTCGATTATCCGATTCTGGTTGGTATCTCAAGGAAATCCATGATATACAAATATTTGAAAATAGAAGCCGGAGGGGCATTGAATGGGACAACGGCCTTGCATATGGAAGCCTTGAGGAGCGGAGCTGATATCCTAAGGGTGCATGATGTAAAAGAAGCGGCAGAGGCAGTAAGGCTTCATGGGATGTTGTACCCTTGAATTACCTCCTTTTTCGTTTCCTCCTTTTTTTGCCGTCCGATTGGAACAGTTGCCTGAATAGACTTCCGGTCATTGCTCCCAAACCTCCGGTGAATCCGCCGATAAAGGCTGTAATCAAAATAAGAAGTAGGCCTCCGTCAATTTTGAAAAGTTCTGCCATCTTTCCGGATAAGATGCCTTCATTCGCTGCGTCCATGTAATAACCGAGTCCTCCCCAAACCAGAAAAACCCCGATAAAAGCATATATCAGGCTTTTCCAGGGAGCGATGCCTATAAGAGCGGCAATCAGACCGCAGATTAGGGCGGTACACCACCAGATAGGAAGCACGAATTGCATGGTGAATGCCGCAATAACAACGGCAATTAACCCAAGAAGAAATTTCATATTACCCTTTAATTGATAGTGGAAAGATAGCGATTTTATTGTGAATCCAACATTCTATTCCACGGATTGCAGGGAATATTTTTCTAAGAATGCCCTGTAATTCTTGTCATATTTGAGAATTTCAGGTTGACCGATGACAATCAAGTGATGTCTTGCACGGGTCAGGGCAACATTGAGTTTCCTGTCCAGGGAGCCATCTTCATTGGACGAAACAATCGTTCCCAACTGCAGGATATTATTGGCACAAACCGAAATAATGATGATGTCCCTTGCCCCTCCCTGGTATCGTTCAACAGTATCTATTGTTAAATCATCCAAAGGAATCCTAGCGTTTTCCAGGGTATGCCTGATACAGGCAATTTGAGCCCTGAAAGGTGTAATGATTCCGATTTTGGAATATTCGAATGACTCCCCATAGTACTCTTTGAAGGATTGGATACATTCCAAGACGACTTGGGCCTCTCTTTCATTGGTTTTATCATTTAGGGAGGCTTCAACTGATTTGGGGATGGGTAGAAAGGTAACCCGCTGTTTCAATATGTTTTGTTCAGAAAAGGATAAGGGCTTGATTTGTTCTTGATGATAATTGATGTTATCCGGAAGGATATTCAATTTGCCGCCATAGAAATTGTTGTTGGGGAAAGCCATAATATCCTTGTGCATTCGCCCCTGATGGCTCAGTCGGGCTAAGGCATAATCGTATCCCATTTCCGAATATCTTTTGTATAATCTTTCAAAGAGGGATATCCGTAAATCGTATATGCCTAATTCATTCAAATCCGTATCATAGACCTTACAGTCCTTATCATCCTGAATGGTGACGGCAGGTAGTTGTTTATGGTCTCCAATCAGAAGGACTTTTGGGAAACAGGGAAGTAATCCGCATAACATCGGCTCAGTAATCTGACTGGCTTCATCGATAATGACCCGGTCGAATTTCTTTAAAGACAATAAGTTCTTTTTGCCCAATATTGAAGCAACTGTGCCTATGACTATCCGATGTTTTTGTATGATGGATTTGACCTCCTTCCTTGTCGTTGTTGTGGCTATTAATTCATTTAGTAATCTGTCCTTGAAACGGGGCGATGTAGAATATTTGGAACCTATCCTGAAATAATTTTCCTTCAGTCCATTGATGGAATTGCAGATTTCGTCTGCGGCTCGATTGGTGAAGGTCAACAGGAGGATATGTTCCGGGGTCTTTTCAAATAGATAAGTCACCAAATGTTTGAGCATCATATTGGTTTTACCTGTTCCCGGTGGCCCCCAAAGTAAAAAGTAATCTCCCTGATTCACCAATCTCTTGAATATTGTTTGCTGCTCGCTGGTCATTTCAGGAGGGGAGAGTACCTCGGTGTTTTCGGCTTTGGAAGGGGCAGCAATGGTCAGGAATATATCTCTTTTTTTCTTGGGATGATATGAAAATGACAATAATTCCTTGTATTGGTTATTATAGCTTGAATCGTATAAGTCATGCTCGATATTCCAATATTTATATTCATTGAAAATCTTATTGTTATGCTGTTTTGCTCTAAGTCTTACTTGAATATTGTTTTTTTGCAAGGCCAATAGGGTGCACTTAAATACCTGCTGCCTTAGGATAGAATCGTCTCTATCCTTATAAGGATAGAGAACGCAAATATCACCAACCCTGAAATTAGCTAATGGATGGGTATGTTCTGTTTTCTCGAAAATAAGGATGGGTTCTTCTTCGTGGCTCGGTAAATATTGAATAACCAACTGATTCAGTACTTCGAAATCATCCGTTTTTTCAAGCAGGGATTTTGACCAAAGGTTGGCTTGTCCGGCAATGTTTCCGTTTTTGGAAGCTCCGATTTTGGCAGTCAAATGTTCCCGGGCAATAAAACCTGTTAACTGCCTGAAATATTTTCTTTCTACATTACTCAGGTTATCATATCCCTTGTTGAAAATCTCCAAATCCCTCATTTGGAATTTAGACCACCGTTTACAACGATCCGGATGGAGGAGCGACAGGTTGCCGCTGTTTTCTGCATCCATCCCGGAAAGGATATATTCGTGAGCCATAATTTGATTTCGGATTTGTAAGGCTTCCATTTGATGAGTGATGGAGACCTGTGCAAACCTTAATCTTGATTGTTCTACTTTGGAATAGAGGATGAAGTTGGTTGGATTTATTTTTTTCCCATAGACGGATTTTACCAACAAATCATACAATAGCGTCTGGGTATAATGATTAATATTCAATCCCTGTTTATTAGGCTTGAATGGGCTACCGCTTTTTAATTCGACTATCCTTGCTTTTCCGCCTTCTTCCTTATGCCAAAGATCCAAACGTCCCTGTAAACCGTATTCCCTCGAATAGAATGTAGGTTCGAGGTATGTATCTTCAATGGAAATTCCTTGTTCTTTGAAATCATTATGGATGCTGTCGCTCAGATGTCTGTAATGTGTACGGCAGTGATGGAGGATTTCCCTGATTTCCTGATCATCCATTGTACTGAACCCAATCGGATTATGATTGAAGATGTCCTTGAATAAGGTACTGAATTCCTTATCTGTATCCGACAAGAGCTCATCCAGGAAATAGTTGGCGGCGTTACCGATGGCTAGATATTTATTGGGCTTGACCGGAATGAATTTCTTTAATAAATACCGATTGGAATCGGTCAGGTCATGGCTGAAACATTCTGAGATTGCAGTAATGCCTATTAGATAATCGGGTAAAATGACAAACCCCCTCGGATGATAAACCCCATCTTCATTGACCTCCACATCCAATAGATTTACACTAAGTGGAAAACCGAATACTTCTTTCATTAAGCGGATACTCGGATTGAAGAAATCATTTCTGCCTAGGGCATTGTATGCTATAATAATATTCTCGTCAGGATTTTCTTCATCAATGGCGAGCAGCCTATTTTCCTTTTCATTGATACGAATGACCAAAACCCTCCTAAAAGGATAAAATGATTCGACCTTGAAATCCTGTTTCCGAAAAATATTCTTTTGGGGTAGAATCGCTAGGAGATTGCTTGGGGGATGTTGCCGGGTGATACCTTTGATGCTTTCTAGAATAGCAAGGAGTCCTTTGTCATATAATATCGGTTCCCAATCTTCAATTTTTGAAGAATTCGCCTTGTGGAATTCCTTCCTGAAAGCATAGATGAAATACAGGGATTGACGAGGAATATTGTATCTGTGTCCCACGAATGCGATACGGGTGGATAAATCGGCAAATTTCAGTTTTTCTTCTTGGGTAGCCAATACGAAAATCTTGCTGATGCATTTGAAAATATAACTGCATTTCCAACGGATTCCGACGTCTTCTGTTTCGTGGATTTTTTGTACTTGTCGGTAAAAAAGCCGTGCGATTTCTTCAAAAGGGATATTCATGATTTTTGCTTGTATCGGTTATGTTTATGGTTGCTGAATTAGAGGATATTTGGAAATCGGATATTCGTCACAATCATGACAATATATCCCCAAGAGGTGTGAACAATTGGTTAACTCCAAGCAAATAAAGGAACTTTTCCTTATATTGAATGTGTTAGGTATTTGAATTTATCTTAATTAACAAGTGGTAGGTCCGGACATTTACTACACAAAATTACTTGAATCATGAATTGGCGAAGACTGAATGGTCAAGCAATAGAATTGCCGATTAAGCAAGCTGTGGAAGATACGATTGTACGTGAAACCACGGCAGGCCACAAGCTGAAGGTTTGTATCGGTACGGATTCCCAAGTACGGGGTAAGGTTACGGAATATGCCACTGTTATCGTTTTCCTACGTGAAAAGAAGGGTGGTTTCATGTTCATTAGCAATGATAGGACAGAGAAGAAGATGAGTATCCGTGAAAGGATGATCAATGAAGTAGGGAAGTCTGTGGAAATTGCCTATGCACTATGTGATCTGTTGGATAAGTACAATGTCGAATTGGAAGTCCATGCGGATATCAATACCGATCCACACTTCAAGTCCAACGCAGCACTACGGGACGCCATGGGTTACATCCTAGGAATGGGATTCGTATTCAAGGCGAAGCCTGATGCATTCGCTTCATCAAGTTGTGCGGATAAGATGGTGTAGAAAAAGCGGCGGAAGCCCATATGATAACGAAGCCGTTCGGAAAATTTCCGGACGGCTTTTTTCTTTTTTAATCTTTTTTCAAAAAAAACTCATTCATGGACTCACATTCTTGCCACTATATGTCTTTTTAGTTGAATGTGAGATATAGGTTAGATAATTCATTTGGTATTTTTTATTAGAGGTGAAATGCCCCAAAATAACAACATTTTGATAGATTTTTTATCGGGTGATAAAAATTCACTTCTTGGTTTTAATTATCGTCTGGTCGGCAAAGTCGGCCGGGCGGTTTTTTTAGACCTATGGTATGATAAGAATTTCATTCTAAACGTTATCTTGTCGTACGGAAACATTCAACCATGAAAAAATACTTATTCGTATTCCTTCTTTTCCCTCTATTCTTATTCGGTCAGAGTGATTACTATAAAAGGAATTATACATTTTCCCAAGCTGATACATTGCGTGGAATGCTCATGCCTGCCCGTACCTGTTATGATGTAAAACACTATGCTTTGGATATCAAAATAGATCCTGAAAACAGATTTATTTCAGGTTATGTGGATATGACTTTCGAGGCGGTGAATGAATTCCTTACGTTGCAGGTTGATCTATTTTCAAATATGGAAATCGATGAAGTACTGAGGCTGGATAACAACACTGTTCTTGAAACCAAGCGGAAATTCAATGCGGTTTTCATCAATATGGGAGAAAGGATTTCCAAAGGAAGCAGGAAGACCATCCGTATTTTTTATTCCGGACAACCTATTGCCGCAAGGAACGCCCCTTGGGATGGAGGCTTCGTTTGGGATTTGGATGATGAAGGAAGGGATTGGATTGGAGTTGCTTGTGAGGGTGATGGTGCGAGCCTTTGGTGGCCCAATAAGGATCACCTATCCGATGAGCCGGACAGTATGGATATGGCTATCGCCGTTCCTTCGGAATTGACTTGCGTTTCCAATGGCCGGTTTTTGGGGAAAGAAGAAATGGACGGTGATTTTACCCGTTATCTATGGAAAGTCAGTTACCCCATCAATAATTATAATGTTACTGTAAATATCGGCCATTATACTCATTTTTCCGATACCTATAAAAACAAGGAAGGGAAGGAATTGGAATTGGATTATTATGTCATTGATTATAATTTGGAGAAAGCCAAAAAACATTTCCGCCAAGTAAAACCTACATTGGAATGTTTTGAACATTACTTTGGTGAATATCCTTTTTGGAGGGATGGTTATGCATTGGTGGAAACACCTTATTTGGGGATGGAACACCAGGGAGCCATCGCCTATGGCAATCAATACAAAAGGGGGTATTTGGGAAGGGGGATTCCATCCGATATGGATTTCGATTATATCATCATCCATGAAACAGGGCATGAATATTTCGGAAATAGTATCAGTTGTAATGATCATGCCGAAATGTGGTTGCATGAATCTTTCACGACATATATGGAAGCTCTTTATGTGGAATGTACGATGGGATACGAAGATGCCATTCGTTATCTTAATTACCAGAAAAGAAATATTGCCAATTTGGAACCCATCATCGGACCGATGGATGTCAATTGGACACAATGGAGGAGCAGTGATCAATACTATAAGGGATCGTGGATATTGAGTACGCTAAGGCATGCTATCAATAATGATGAACTATGGTTTGGGATTTTAAGGGAGTTCCACGAAAAATACAAAATCAAAAATGTGGTGTCAAGTGATTTCTTTCGTTTTGTAAATGAAAAGACAGGGAAGAATTATGATGCCTTTTTCAAACAATATCTTTACTATCCTTCCATACCTGATTTTGTTTATTCCCTCAAAAAGAAAGGAAGCAGGTATTTATTGAAATATAAGTGGGAAACGGATGTGGATGGTTTTGATATGCCGGTAGCCGTCAAAATCGGAAAGGAAAAAGTAATGCTGACACCTACCTGCAAATGGCAGAAAGCCCTCATTAAACCCGGTCAAAAATCCGATTTTAAAGTTTTGGAAGATTTGTTTTTGATAAAAGGTAGGGAGGTTAAAAATTAGATCTTCCGTTCTTTTCCGCCGTTTCTCCAAAAAATGATCTGAGTTGTTTTTTATTCCATTCCAGGTATTCTTCAGATTCTAGGATTTTGCTTGTTTTTACCGCATTGGAAGGTGAAATACGATTTCTGATATATATGAGTTTGCAGACTTTGGCACTATATTCTTCGATAATGCTGAACAAACGATCATTATATAATTTTTCCGATGCAAATGTTGGAATGACTCGTCTTTCATTTTGAAAATCCGATTTACTAGACAAATCATTAGTTGGAATATATGGTAGTATTACCTTTCCCATATTGTATTCTATCATTTGAATACGGCTGTCAACACTTATCCTAAGTTGTTCTGCGAATTCCTCTATGTTCCTCATCTCCTTGTGTATGAAATTATGCGAATGAAAGTTTTAGACTTCATTAATGACTAGACAACCCCAATGCCAAAAAGAAATATGACATAATTAATAATTTGGAGTTTGTGACGGATTGGTTTATTTGTATATGATTTGTTGTGTTTTAATATGATTTGATAATTAGTTTATTACCTATGTTTTTTTGAGCATTTTTTTATTTTGTTTGCATAGGATTTCCAAATGGGAGCTAATTATAATGTGGTGTTAAAAACTCATGAAGTCCTTACTTTTTTCCTTCCAGTTTATTGACATAGTCCAATGTTCCCAAACGGAATCTGAACTTCATCCGAGTTTTATTATCCAATTTGTTTTCCATTCTACAGAAAAAGGCAGTGTGCCGGATACCCTCATACTTTTTAGGATTTAATGCTGAAGCTGGAGTGATTCCTGTATTATTCGAATAAAAAGTGAGGGAATATAAATATGAAAAAGAACTATGGAAGGGCAGGGGAGTACGCAATTGATGAAAGGATTTCCCGGAAACGGTGGCGAATCCTTTTACTTGGCCTTTGGTATTGAAGGAAAGTAGGAAAATGAAAAATATGATAGGCAATGATTTCATTAGATCGAAGTTCTGGACAAAAAGTAAGGAATTCTATTGTCCGGATGAATAGAATCCTGCATCTAAAATGTCTTCATCCTTCCTTTTCCTCTTTTTTAGCTTCTTCCAAATAAAACGAATCAGGGCTATCAGAATAAATAAGAGTACGAATAGATCAAGAACAATCATGCTCATCATATCATTTTCATATCCATAATTATCAGGTAAATCGGAAATTTCTGGATTTTCCGGTAGATAAAGCACGGTAAACTCATTCCCTTCTTTATAGCTGGAAAAATGAGAATGGGTAACATACCTGTTATGGCTATAGGATTGTTCCTCTACAGTATAGGTATAATGGAAAGTATAATAATCCAACCCACTTTTGGAGCTACTGCTATGTTCTGATCTATTGAGCAAGGCTTGTGTTTGAATGCCCCTATTCATTACGGTCTGTTGTACCCAATAATCCCTGATGGGATTGTAATGAATCCAAAAAATGGTGAATACAAGAATAATAATGAGAAGAATACCTGAAAAAAGATAAAGCCTCTCTTTCCATTGGGGGATATTTTGAGTTTCGTTCATTTCTGTTGGCTAAGGAACAGGAGTGTCCTGTTTCTTCTCTTCCTTATTTTTACTGAAGAAAAGTAGCAGATCTCCAATCGTATCCCTTAAATCCTTCCGGTCAACAATGAAATCAAGAAAGCCATGCTCCAAAAGGAATTCGGAAGTTTGAAATCCTTCCGGCAAATCTTTTTTAATAGTCTCTTTCACCACACGGGGCCCTGCAAAAGCGATAAGGGCTTCCGGTTCTGCAAAATTCACATCACCCAACATCGCAAAAGATGCAGTAACCCCTCCTGTCGTAGGATCGGTAAGCATTGAAAAATATGGAATGCTGGCATCCGCCAAACGGGTCAAAGAAGCAGAAGTCTTGGCCATCTGCATGAGTGAAAACGCAGATTCCATCATTCTTGCCCCTCCCGATTTGGAAATCATGAGGAAAGGGGTTTGCGTTCTAAGGCTTTCTTCAATAGCCAAAGTGATTTTTTCTCCAACTACCGAACCCATAGACCCACCAATGAAACTGAAATCCATCGCGGCGATGATAAGAGGTAGTTTTCCCACTTTTCCTTTAGCAACCGTTATGGCATCGGTCAATTCCGTTTTCTCCTTGGCTGAGGCTAATCGTTCATGATAGGGTTTGAGATCCGTAAAATCAAGGAAGTCCTTTGAGAATAGATCCTCAAAAATCTCTTCAAATTTGCCACCGTCAAAAATCAACTCCATATAATCGTATGAACCGATTCTGACATGGTGGTTGCATTTCACACATTTGAAATGATTTTCCTTCAATTCCTTGATGGTATTGGCATGTTTACAAGACTTACACTTATGCCAGACACCGTCCGGTGCTTCCTTTTTGTTTTTGGTAGTAGTTTGAATTCCTTCTCTAAGTCGCTTGAACCAACCCATATGAACTATTTGTTTTCCTGAATTACAAATGTAACCAAACCGGATATGAATTACAATAAAAAACGCATCAGCAATTTTTGCTGATGCGTTTCACATTCAATCAGATTAAATCACTTCGATTGTATTACAATTTCTGTATCCATCCAAAGGGATCGGAAATATTCCCGGTTCGGATATCATTGATTTCCTTTTTCAACATATTTCCGATGATTCTGTCTTCTATCGGAGGTAGTACCATTTTGAATCCTTTATGTGTCAATTCGGAAACATGGGAAGCAACTGCCGCCGTTCCTGATCCGAATACTTCTTTCAAATCCCCGGCTTTATATGCATTGATGACTTCATCAATGGTAATGGCTCTTTCTTCAACGGAATAACCCTTATGTTTTAGAATATCGATGAAACTCTTACGAGTAATCCCCCTTAGAATCGCACCATCGGTTTTGGGAGTGACAACCTTGTTACCTATAACGAAGAAAAGATTCATCGTCCCAACTTCTTGAATATATTTGAATTCATGTGCATCCATCCACATTACTTGGTCGTAACCCAATTCATTGGCTTTCTTCATGGGAAGGAGTGAGGCGGCATAGTTTCCGGCTGCTTTGGCTTCTCCAACTCCACCTTTTACTGCCCTCACATATTCTTCAGCAGTTACAAGCGTAACCGGTTTGGGATAGTAAGGCCCGACAGGACAAGTGAAAATGATGAATTTGAAGGATTGGGATGGTTTTACACCCAGATAACCATCTGTTCCGATAAGGTAAGGTCTGATATAGAGGGAGGCTCCATCAAAAGTAGGAATCCAATCCCTGTCCATACTCACCAATTTTTCAATGGCCGAACAGAATAATTCTTCCGGAACTTCTGCCATACATAATCGGGAAGCAGAAAAATTGAACCTTTTAACATGTTCATCCAATCGGAATAATACCGGGGAACCGTCCTGGTGTTTGAAAGCTTTCATCCCCTCAAAAATAGCCTGGCCATAATGTAGTACATTGGAAGCGGGGTGGAGGGTCAGATTGCCGAAGGGTTGGATTTCACAGTTCCTCCATTCACCATCCACAAAATCAGCGGTGAACATATGATCGGAAAAAACCCGACCGAAGACGAGGTTGTCAAAATCCACAGTTTTGATTCTGGATTCGGTAACTTTGTTTACCTTTATATCATAGGATGTTTTCATCTTGACTCTTTCCATTTCTAATCTGCTTTATTTGAGTGCAAAAGTAAGCATTTTTAAATTATTATTTGTTAATACGCCTGTGATTTTGGCATATCTTCTGTCATGTTTTGGTTATGGATGTTCATAGGAAATAATATTCTGTCTAAAATGGGTTTTGACCATACTTTATATATTGTCGATGAAATCGATAGGGGAAATTTACAGGGAAGCAACCAAAAAGGTATTCTTTTCGTCTATGCAGTGGATGATAAAGATCACCATGATTTCCTGATGAAAATTATTGGGGCGATTAATTGTGAAAACAGCGAAGTTCTACAACTTACACTTAAAAAAAATAGCAATGTTTCACTAATCCCTTTCCTCAAGGAAAATTCAATTGAAAAAGTAGTTGTTTTCGGAATCGAACCCCATAGATTCTGCTTAAATGTAGAGTATTCGAAATACGGGATATTACATTTGGATGGAATACGGTTTTTAATCGCAGATGGACTGGGTAGGGTAGGAAATGAAAAAGATTTGAAAAAACATCTTTGGATTGGACTAAAGGAAATGTTCGGAATCTGATACTATTAGTAAACGTTATTTCGTATATTGTCATGATGGAATTGGTATTTGCTACCGGAAACAAAAATAAGACTGTTGAAATCGCCCGTATGTTAGGCAATCGTTTCAAACTGATGGGATTAGGGGAAATCGGATGTTTTGAGGAGATTCCGGAAACGACCGGTACGATAGAAGGAAATGCAATACAGAAAGCCCGGTATGTTTATGAAAAATACGGCTATGATTGTTTTGCCGAAGATACCGGACTGGAAATATATGCCCTTGATATGGCTCCCGGAGTACATACTGCCAGGTATGCAGGAGAGGAAAAAAACCCTAATGCCAATATGGCGAAGGTATTGGAGGAACTCAAGGGGGAAATGGATAGAAAAGCCCGTTTCAAAACGGTGATTGCTTATGTCAGATCAGGGAATGTTCTGACTTTTGAAGGGATAGCGGATGGAAACATCGCATTGGAAAAACAAGGTATGGAGGGGTTCGGATATGACCCGATTTTCATTCCTCAGAATGAAAACCGATCTTTTGCCGAAATGACAATGGCTGAGAAAAACCAAATCAGCCATAGAGCCAAATCATTCAGGAAATTCCTTGAATATTTGGATAAGGAAAAAGAATAAAACATAATACACATATACTTTTTGGCATTTGCCGAGAGAAAACATTCATCAATTATTTACATAATGGCTGAACTGTCCTTAAATAAAACGCTGATTCTGCCGGAAAACCTCATTAAAGAGTGTATTGCCGGCAACCGTGAAAGCCAGGAGCGGCTTTACCGGTATTTCTCCCCTAAGATGTTTGCCATCTGTCTGAGATACGCCAATGATTACCAAAGTGCGGAAGATATTTTGCAGGAAGGATTCATCAAGGTATTCAATCATTTGGATAAATACAAGGCATCAGGATCTTTTGAGGGATGGATGAAAAGAATCTTTATCAACACTTCGATTGAACATTATCGAAAAGCGGTAGTGACTAATAGGTATGTTGAAATAGATTCGGCCTATCACGTTTCCTATAAGGGAGAAGATGCAGTAAGCTGCTTATCCAAAAAGGATTTGTTGGGGCTTATCCAACAATTACCGATGGGTTACCGGACGGTTTTCAACCTATATGCCATTGAAGGATTTACACATAGGGAAATCAGTCAGAAATTGGGAATTTCGGAGGGTACTTCCAAATCGCAACTAGCGAGAGCGAGGGCCATGCTCCAGAAAATGTTAAAAAGTACGAGATGAGTAAACAGAATGAACATATAGATGATCTTTTCAAAGATGCCTTTGAAAATTGGGAAGATATGCCAAAGTCGGATTTATGGCAGAATATTTCCGAAGATTTGGATAATACTTCTATCGACGAAATTTTCAGGGATGCCTTATCCACTGAAGAAATCACTCCTTCGGATAAAGTATGGGAAGGTGTAAGGGAAAATCTACCACTTAACTTATGGTTGAAACGGAAGCTGAACACTTTGAGTTATGTGGCCGGTATTTTAGTCGTATGTATGTTGGCAACCTTGTATTTCATGAGGGATAATACTACGGTTTCAATTCCGGAAGATAATCCGATAGCAATACAACCTATTGAAGAAAAACCTTCATTCAATATCCAGATCGCTATTGAAGAAATAGAAACGATAACGGAGGTTAAAAAGGTTCGGACTAAAAAAACGAAAAAAACCAATGCTGCCTTAGCTACGGATAACACGATTGATGAAAAAATGCAATCTGTAGAATTGAACGATGAAGATAAATGGGTTTTCGATATCGATGAAGAAAAGATGAAAGCCATTCTACAACCGGTAGAACCCCTTCCTATTGATTCGTCCATAGCAAGAGTAAATGGTAAAAATAATAATGCTGAAAGGGAAATGGAATCCGAAGAAGAATCCATCCTTCCGGAGAACCTTGAAGATATCCTACCTGCTATCGGGGAAGAGTGATTTGTAGAAAAGAATTGTAAAAAGGCGTGGAGAATTTTCTCCACGCCTTTTTTTATCGGGGGGTGGGAGTCCTTTTCCAACTGACAAGGAATACACCCATGAAAATCAAAAGGGAAAAGAGAATGGCTTTTATTGTTACGGGGTCTCCTCTAAAAGAAACAGCTATGGCCGTAGCAAGAATAGGTTGTAGGTAGATGTAATAACCCACTACATTGGGACTAATATGTTTAAGGGCCCATCCATTCAGAAGATAAGTCATGAATGTCGTGAATATGATAATATATGCTATGGCCAAATATCCGTTCCTTGAAAAAGCATGGATATCCACTTCCGTCAATTCCCCTATTCCGAATGGAAAAACATAAAAGCATCCAAAAGTGAAAATCCACTTGATAACCGTAAGGGGATTGTATTTTTCCATCAATGGTTTTACAATAACCAGATAAATGCCATAGGACAGGGCATTGATGAAGATCATGATATCGCCTTTGAAGTTCGCACCTTCGAATTTGGTTCCTCCATCTGTAAATAGGAGGAATGCTCCCGTGAATCCCATTAGAATACCCAATGTCTTGAGAAAGGTGATTCTTTCCCTGATTAGTATGGATGATGCAATGAACACCATTATCGGACAGGTGGTCATAATGACGGATGCATTGAGGGGGACTGTCATGGATAGTCCTTTGATGAAACACATCTGATTAATGGCAATGCCGAATAAGGAACAGAGGGCGAATTTAAAATAATCCTTCTTTAGAATAACTTCCCTAGGGGTGATGAGCCAAAAGAGCAAGGTGGCAGAAAAAACCCTTACGATCACAAGGCCGAACGGTTTGATGAATTCCGGGGTAACCGTTTTCATAATGCTATAATTCGCAGCATAGATAAGAGCTACGCTGAATACCGCACCATGTACCAAAAGGGCTTTGTTTTTCATCGCCCAAAGGTAGGATAAATCCAATATCCTAATAAGGCACCTTTGATTATTTTGTCCTGAAGAGGACATCCTTCATTGTAAATATCCCTACTTTACCGATAATCCATTCGGCAGCCAGTAATGCCCCTTTGGCAAAACCGTCCCTCGAATGGGCCGTATGTATGATATCGATGGTGTCAATGGGAGAAACATAGGACACACTATGGGTTCCCGGGGTCATTCCCTCCCTTTTGGAATGAATGCCTATAATATCTTTTCCTGATGTTTCGGATTCCTCCCATTTTGATTTCCTTTCCAAAGCTGAGATGATCTGTTGTGCCAAAGTAATACCTGTACCGCTCGGGGAATCGAGTTTGTGGATATGGTGTATTTCCTCCATTGAAATTTCGTACTGGGGGTGGGGATTCATCAATTCGGCCAAAAGATGGTTGATCTCGAAAAAAATATTTACCCCAATACTGAAATTCGATGCATAGAGGAATGTCCCATTCTTTTCCTTTACATATTTGGTCATTTCCGGCATTCTTTCCGTCCACCCCGTAGTTCCCGAAATCACGGGTATCCCTGCATCGATACATAAGGAAATATTGTCCCAGGCAGTTGACGGCAGGCTGAAATCAATAGCGACATCACAATCCCGAAGGTTGGCGGATGTTAATTGATGGATGTTTTTCCCATCTATTTTCAATACGATTTCATGGTCTTTTTCCAAGGCGAATCGTTCTATGGCCTTGCCCATTTTACCATATCCAAGCAACGAAATTTTCATTTCCAGTCTATTTGTGACAAATGTAATGTTAAAAACTCATTCCAATTGGCATTATATTGTCAACTTATTTCATATCTTCATTCTCACGAGAAAACATGTTATAACTGGCGAAGAGAAAAACCTTATCAAAACATACAATGAAAGATGATTAAACCAATTACTTTAAACCATAAATTTCATTCGTCATGAAAAAGTATTTAGTTGAATTTATTGGAACATTCTTTTTAATCCTTACAATTGTAATGACAGTTGTAGGAGGTGCGGGTAGTTTTGCTCCTCTAGCGATTGGATCTGTTCTAATGGTTATGATTTATGCAGGTGGACACATATCGGGTGCCCATTATAACCCTGCTGTTACATTGGCTGTTTTCCTTAGGGGGAAATGTGATGCTGCCGATATCGCTCCCTATATGGTAGCACAATTATTGGGAGGAGCATTAGCGGCTGTAGTCGGAACTTTTATCCTGTCTCAAATGGCTGGTGTAGAAGAACCTGTTGCCAGTACTTTTGCTTCTACAAGTGCAGTACCTGCCTTACTTTGTGAATTCCTCGGTACCTTTGCTCTGTGTTGGGTTGTACTCCATACGGCAACTGCCAAAGGAACAGCCGGAAACTCTTTCTATGGCTTGGCCATCGGTTTCACAGTATTGGCCTGTGCTTATGCTTTAGGTGGGATTTCAGGAGGAGCCTTTAACCCTGCTGTTGCATTAGGTGTATCCGTGGCCGGCATGAGTGCTTGGTCGAATATTTGGGTATTCCTGGTAGGTAACTTCCTTGCCGGTGCTGCCGCAGCTTTCCTTTTCAAATTCGTAAATGGAGATGACGACTAATCGTCCCACATTTACTTTATGTAATAAAAAAGCCTTTCCGAATTTTCGGAGAGGCTTTTTTTGTGGTATAAATCTTGGTACTTTATATGGTGTGGTTTGATGAAAGTGGTTTAGGTGTTTAATGAGAATGGCGGTTTTGCAATCAGGTTATCGAATCATTTTTATACCACTTCAATGGTATATGATGGAACATCCGTTGAATCGAATGCAATATATTCCCTAATTACATGTCATTAAAGATGTAAACTTTGGAATTGAATCAGGTAGTAAACGACATAGAGGGTGTTCTGATAGAGAAAAGCATCCAAGGGGATGAGTCGGCTCAAAAAGAGCTGTACTACAGGTATGCCCCTGGGATGCTCAATGTCGCCTACCGTATTGTCAAACATGAAGAAGATGCCCGTGATGTCCTTCAGGAATCCTTTATGAAGGCATTTGGTGCTTTAGCAAAATTGAAGAATAGAAAAGGGTTTGCGGCTTGGATGAAAAGGATTGTCGTCAATACGTCCATTTCTTGTGTAAATAAGAGAAAGGGTATCCGATGGATGGAATTGGATGGAAAAATGGAAGATGTCGTAGATTCAATTGATGAAAAAATTCATTTGGATATCCAAGAGGTGAAGAAGGCCCTGATGGAATTACCGGATGGTTATCGTACTGTTCTTACACTTTATCTGATTGAAGGATATGATCATGAGGAAATTTCAACAATCCTGAATATCTCAAAATCTACTTCATTGACACAATATTCCAGAGGGAAACGAAAATTGTCAGCACTACTCAAAAATAGAATCTGATATGGATAAGATTGAAGATTTCATTAAGGATAATAAGGAGGAATTCGAATATTTGGAATTGAGAGACAACGATTGGGAACAATTGCGACATAAAATGATGGTTCCTCCCAAGAAAAGAAGTTATTGGTACTGGGTGTTTCCGGCTTTAGTATTGGGCGGCATTATCTGCCTTATGTTCATGGATATGGGTAAAGCCATAACGGAAGAAAATGAAATTCCTTATGTAGCTAATGTCGGCTTGGATGAACGGAAATATTTCCCTGAATTGAATCTGATGAATCCTGACGGAGAGTCCATATCCGTTTCAGAATTGAAGGGGAAAGTCGTTCTCGTAGAATTCTGGGCATCTTATTGCATGGTTTGTACGAAGAATCATTGTTATTATTTTAAACCCTTATATCAGACTTATCGGGAACAGGGCTTTGAGATTTATTCCGTTTCTACTGACTCAAGTGCGGTCAACTGGGTACATGCCATAGAAAAGGATGAATTGGATTGGATTCATGTGTCCGATCTCATGGGAGAGAATTCCCCAACCGTAGATGAATTTGATGTCAGGCAATTGCCCACCAATTATCTACTGGATCAGGAAGGTCGGATTATCGCAAAGAATATCGATGTACACGAATTGGAAGACACCCTGAGCAGGTTGTTGGCTTTTAATTAGGAAAATTAAATTTATATTAGCATAAATTATAAAATCATTATTTGAAGATGAAGAATTTCTTTTTGTTTTTATTGGCTTCATTTGTATTGTTCGGTTGTTCGAACCAACAATCCATAGACTTGGAAAAAGTGACCTGGGTTTCTCTGGAAGAAGCACAGAAACTCGCTAAGAAAAATCCTAAGGATATCCTATTGGATGTCTATACTCCCTGGTGCGGCCCTTGTAAAATGATGGATAGGAATACCTTTACCAATGCCGATGTTATCAAGCATGTGAATACCAATTATTATGCGGTAAAATTCAATGCGGAAGGTCCTGACCCATTGACATTCAATGGAAAGGAATATTCCAATCCTAGATATGACCCCAACAGAGGTTCCAAGGGTAGGAATTACCCACATGAATTCACCCAATTTGTTGGTGTCAGGGGGTATCCCACATTGGTTATTTTGGATGAAAACCTGAAAGTCGCCTCTAAATTAGTAGGTTATAAGACCCCGGATAAATTGTTGGCAGAATTACCC